>CALGTJ010000170.1 GCA_937901435.1 uncultured Rhodobacter sp.
TTCCCGCTCTGATATGGCCGCATGGACCCGCGCCCAGCCTTATTGCTCCGCCAAAAAGTAATCGTCACGCGTGGAAGCCAAGGCCGAATGTGCCCCTTCATCTGGCTGAAAATACCTCGGGGGTGTGGGGGCTGGCCCCCACGTGCCATACCCCTAGCGCCCGCCGCTGACATCCATGATGCTGCCGGTGACATAACTGGCGGCATCTGACAGCAACCACAACACCGCCTCGGCCACCTCTTGCGCGCTGCCAGTGCGGCGCATCGGGATCATCGGCACCATGCGTGCGGCGCGTTCTGGCTCGCCGCCTTTTGCATGAATGTCGGTTTCAATGATGCCCGGACGGATTGCGTTGACGCGGATGCCTTGGGTTGCGACCTCGATGGACAGGCCCTGCGTCAGCGTGTCGATCGCAGCCTTGGAGGCGGCATAATCCACATAGAGATTGGGCGAGGCCAGCCGTGCCGCGACGGACGAGATATTCACAATCGCGCCGCCTGCGCCGCCGCTATCCGTGGACATCAGCCGCACCGCGTTGCGCGCGACCAGAAACGCGCCGATCACATTGACCTGAAAGATCTGGGTCAGCCGCTCTGCCTCCATCTCGGCCACGGTGGCCTGAGGTGCGACGATCCCGGCATTATTGACCAGTGCATCAAGGCGCGGAAAGGTTGCGGTCAGTGTATTGAACATTTGTTCAATTTCCGCCGGATTGCCCACATCCGCCTTTAGTAACAACGCCTTGCCACCTGCGGCCTCAACGTCCGCCGCCACAGCCTCGGCCCCCGCGCGGTCACTGTTATAGCCGATGGCTACGTCATAGCCATTGGCCGCCAGCAGCCGGGCAGAGGCCGCGCCAATTCCGGCGCTGGCCCCGGTCACAAGTACAGTTTTGCGGCTCATATCAATCTCCTAGGATGCGGGTAACCATTTCGGTCGTATCGCGGCTGAGGTTTGGGGTCGCGCCAATGCGCTGCAAGGCGGCGCACATCATGGCTTGGCGATCTGCGTCATAGCGCCGCCAAGTTTCGAACACGGTGCTCATCCGCGCGGTGGTCTGTGGGTTCAGCGGATCAAGCTTGATCAGCCAATCGGCCACCAGATCATACCCCGCGCCGGATGGGTCGTGAAATCCAGCCGTATTCATCGCCAAAGCGCCCATGACAGAGCGAAAGCGGTTCGGGTTTTTCCAGTCAAAGTCAGAGTGCTGGCATAAGGCCGCCGTGACTTCGACGGCCAAGGGGGGCGGGGCATAACTGACCTGCAACGCGAACCATTTGTCCATGACAAGGCGGTCATGGCGCCATTGGGTATAAAAGGCGTCGACCTCTGTCGTGACTTGCCCGGCGTTGATCAGATTGGCCAGCGCACTGGTTTGTTCGGTCATATTGTCCGCATCTGCGAATTGCACACGGGCGCGCGCGCCATTGTCCAGCGGCGTCAGATAGGACAGGGCCGCATTGCGCAGGGCGCGTTGACCCGCGGGGCCCGCATCCGGCGTGTAGGGACCTGCGACGGCCATCGCATCATATATGCGCGACAGATCTGCCTCCAGGTGCCTGGCTATTTTGCGGTTTAAAAGCTGCCGCGTGGCCCAGATGGCCACGGGATCCGGCGTGGCACCGCCGTCAAACAGCGCCTGCGCCAGATCATCCTCTGACGGCAGTTGCAGGGCCAGCGCGCGAAACGCGGGATCCAGCGCGTCGTCGCAGACCACAGCGCGCAAAGCGTCCAGAAACAGGTCATAATCCACAGGCGTGTCGGTGATGCCGCTGATCAGCACATTTTTTGCCAAGGCGCGGCCCGCCTCGAATTTGTTGAACGGATCACTGTCATGGGCCAGCAGAAAGGCGCGCTCTTGCGGGCTGGTGTCGCGGGTCAGGATCACGGGCGCGGAAAAGCCCCGCAGGATTGACGGGATTGGCCGCGTCGGCATGTTGTCGAAGGTGAAGCTCTGCTCCGGTTCGGTCATCTCTAGAACGGTCGTTGGCAGCACCTCGTCCCCGTTGGGATTGAGCAGGCCAAGCGCAATCGGGATCACCTGCGCCGCCTTGTCAGGCTGGCCGGGTGTGGGCGGTGTGACCTGTGTGAAGGTCAGCGTATAGCGGTCGTTCTCATATGTTTCCGACACGCTGAGCCGGGGCGTGCCCGCCTGCGAATACCAGCGTTTGAACTGGGTCAGATCGCGTCCCGTCGCATCCTCGAACACCTTGAGCCAGTCTTCTATGGTCGCCGCATCCCCGTCGTGGCGGTCAAAATAAAGGTCCAAGGCCTTGGCATAGCCATCCTCGCCCACAAGGCTTTTGAGCATGCCGATAACCTCGGCCCCTTTTTCGTAAACGGTTGCGGTGTAGAAATTGTTAATCTCGACAAAGCTTTCGGGGCGCACCGGATGGGCCAGTGGCCCGGTGTCCTCGCGGAACTGGCGCGCGCGCAGTTGCAGCACCTCTTCGATCCGCTTGACCGCATGGCCGCGCATATCGCCGCTGAATTGCTGATCGCGAAACACGGTCAGCCCCTCTTTGAGGCACAGCTGAAACCAGTCGCGGCAGGTGATGCGATTGCCCGTCCAGTTGTGGAAATATTCGTGTGCGATAATGCCCTCGATAAAGTCGTAATCGCGATCCGTGGCCGTTTCGGGGCTGGCGAGCACATATTTCGAGTTGAAGATATTGAGGCCCTTGTTCTCCATCGCGCCCATGTTGAAATCATCCACGGCGACGATGTTGAACACATCCAGATCATATTCGCGCCCATAGACCTCTTCGTCCCAGATCATCGAGCGTTTCAACGCATCCAGCGCATAGGCGCATTTCGCCTCATCGCCGGGGCGCACATAGATGCCAAGCTCGACCGCGCGGCCCGATCTGGTGGTGAACGGACCCTTGAGGGCGGTCAGATCGCCCGCGACCAACGCAAAGAGATAGGCGGGCTTGGGCCAGGGATCGCGCCATTCCGCCCAGCCGGGACCAGAGGCGCCGGGGTTGCCGTTGGACAAAAGGACCGGTGCGTCGCCCTCGATGCGCACATCAAAGGTCGCCATCACGTCGGGGCGGTCCGGGTAATAGGTGATCTTGCGAAAGCCCTCGGCCTCGCATTGGGTACAATACATGCCGTTTGACATATAAAGCCCCTCGAGGGCGGTGTTGGTGGAGGGCGAAATTTCCACCTCTGCGGCAAAGGTAAAGGCATCGGGCAGGGGGCGGGCTATGGTCAGATGGGTGTCACTGACACTATAATCTGTCGGGGCGAGCGGGTCTCCGTCAATCGCCAGCGAGATCAGGGTCAACATTTCCCCCTCAAGGCGAAACGCGCCATCGGGGTTGGCCGGGTTGCGTCGAAAGGCGATGCGCGAGGTCACGCGGGTCTGGGTCGGGTGCAGGCGAAAGGTCAGGTGAACCGTGTCGACCAGATAGGCGGGAGGGGTGTAGTCGCTCAGCAGGATGGTCTGGGGGGCTGTTTCGGTCATTCTGTCTGCCTAACTGTTGAAAGTCGTTTTGAAGAGGCTAAGCCTTGTGTGCGGCGGCATCAATGGGGTCGGTTATGTCAACCAAACGGAGGCGCATGCGCGCCACTTTAGTCTCCCCATTTTTGGCCAAGCCAAAAATGGGGCCCGCCGCACCGCTGAGAGATCGGTTTGGCGGTTGGACAGGTTGCGCATTGAAATAAAGTTGCGTAGGGACCGTGACTGGCGTCGTATGCGGCGGGATACAGGGACAGGAGTTTTTGCGATGGATCGCGTGGAACGATTTGGGTTGAACGTCGATGGTGAGCTTGCCGTCTTTTTAGAACAGCAGGCCTTGCCCGGCACTGGGGTTGATGCAGATGCGTTTTGGCGGGGCTTTGCGGGACTGGTGGCAGAGTTTGCTCCCCGTAATCGGGCGCTGGTCGCCAAGCGAGCCGACCTGCAGGGCAAGATTGACGCCTGGCATATCTCGCAGGCGGGCAAGCCGCTGGACCCTGTCGCCTATCGCGCCTTTCTGGGCGAGATCGGGTATCGGGTGCCAGAGGGGCCTGATTTTGTGATTGAAACGCGCAACACGGATCCTGAGTTTGCGGCGATTCCCGGACCGCAACTGGTCGTGCCGGTGATGAACGCGCGCTATTCGTTAAACGCGGCCAATGCGCGTTGGGGGTCTTTGTATGACGCCTATTATGGCACCGATGCGCTGGGCGATTTGCCCGGTGGCAAGGGCTATGACGCGGCGCGCGGGGCCAAGGTCATTGCGGCAGCACGTGCGCATCTGGATGCGGTTGTGCCTTTTGAATCAGTCTCTTGGGCGGATATTGACGGTTTGTCGGTGGTGGATGGAGCTTTGGTGCCCGCTTTGCGTGACCCGGCTCAGTTTGCCGGATCTTCCGGCGTTGGCGACACCCAGAAAATCTTGCTGCGGGTCAATGGATTGTTAATTGAAATCCTGTTCGATCCAACCAGTCCGACGGGGCAACAGGATCGGGCGGGCATTTCGGATGTGCGTCTGGAAAGCGCGATTACGGCGATCATGGACTGCGAGGATTCCGTGGCGGCTGTGGATGGCGCAGATAAGGTTGTGGCCTATGCCAATTGGCTGGGTCTGATGAAAGGGGATCTGGTTGAAACAGTCACCAAGAATGACAAGACCTTTGATCGGGTTCTGAACGAGGATCTGATCTACACTGATCCAACCGGGGCCGACCTTTTGGTCAAGACCCGTGCGCTGATGCTGGTGCGCAATGTCGGGCCCTTGATGACGAACCCGGCGGTGCTTGACAGCGCCGGAAATGAGGTGCCCGAAGAGTTGATCGACGCCATGTGCACCGTGATGATCGCGATGCACGACCTTGCGCGTGCGGGCGGCAACTCTGCCGTCGGATCGGTTTATGTGGTCAAGCCCAAGATGCACGGACCCGAAGAAGTCGCGCTGACGGATCAGATGTTTGGCGCGGTCGAGGATGCGCTTGGTTTGGCTCGCGATACGGTGAAACTGGGGATCATGGACGAAGAACGGCGCACGTCTGTAAACCTCAAAGAATGTATCCGTGCGGCAAAATCGCGGGTCGCTTTTATCAATACGGGCTTTTTGGATCGCACCGGCGACGAGATCCATACCTCGATGGAGGCCGGCCCCATGATCCCCAAGGGACAGATGAAGGCAAGTGCGTGGATCGCGTCCTACGAGGATCGCAACGTGGATATCGGGCTGGCCTGCGGGTTGCAGGGTGTTGCGCAGATCGGCAAGGGTATGTGGGCCATGCCCGATTTGATGCAGGACATGCTGGCGCAAAAGGGTGGTCATCCGATGGCGGGCGCGAATTGTGCCTGGGTGCCATCCCCGACTGCGGCGACGTTGCACGCGACCCACTATCATAAGGTCGATGTCTTTGCCCGGCAGGCTGAACTCAAGGCGGGCGGCGCGCGTGGCACTTTGGACGATCTGCTGACGATCCCGTTGATGCAGGGGCAGAATCTGAGTGAAGAGCAGATCAATGCCGAAATCGATAACAATGCCCAAGGCATCCTTGGCTATGTGGTGCGTTGGGTCGATCAGGGTGTTGGATGCTCTAAAGTGCCTGATATCAATGATATAGGACTGATGGAGGACCGCGCGACCTGCCGGATTTCCAGCCAAGCGTTGGCAAACTGGATTCATCACGGTGTTGTTGCGCAGGAACAGGTCATGGCCGCTATGCGTAAGATGGCAGCCGTGGTCGACCGTCAAAACGCCAGCGACTCCAACTATGCCCCCATGGCGCCGGGCTTTGACGGGATCGCCTTTCAGGCCGCCTGCGATCTTGTGTTCAAGGGGGCAGCGCAACCGTCGGGCTACACCGAACCCGTTCTTCATGCGCGGCGGTTGCAATTGAAAGCTTTGGCAGAATAATAGGTTTGGTTTTCCCGGTCTGCCGCTTAATCTTTGGGCGGCGGGCCGGAATTGAGGCGTTTCACCCCCTCTGCGTCTTTTATTAACTGATTATGCGCAGTATGCTTTGGCAAAGCGTTTTGAGAAAGAGGCAAAGCATGGCACGGCCTATTGTTGGAGTGATCGGAAACTCCCACATGATTACCGACACATATCACGTTCACGCCGGGGGGTATCATTCGTCCCGCGCGGTGGCAGAGGTTTCCGGCTGTATGCCGTTGATTGTGCCGACGGACCCGGATTTGGTTACGCTCGAGGATCTGCTTGCGCAATGCGACGGGTTCTTGTTCACCGGCGGGCGGGCGAATGTGCACCCCGAGTATTACGGTCACGAAGCGACAGAGGCCCATGGGACCTTTGATCGCGCCCGCGATGAGGTGGTTCTGCCACTGATCCGCGCCCTGACAGAGCGGGGCCAACCCTATTTCGGCGTGTGTCGTGGGTTTCAAGAGGTGGCTGTGGCCTTTGGCAGCACGCTGCACCCAGAGGTGCGTGATTTGCCCGGACGGACGAACCACCGGATGCCGCCAAATGGCACGCCAGAGGAAATTTTCGAGCTTCGTCAGACTGTTACATTTGATGAGGGTGGGGTGTTCCATCAGCTATATGGCAAACACAAGGTCGTCACCAATACCCTGCACGGGCAAGCCGTCGATCAGGCTGGGCCAAGGGTCGTGATTGACGGGCGGGCGGATGATTCTACGCCAGAGGCGCTGTATGTGCGCGATGCGCCCGGCTTTACCCTTTCCGTTCAATGGCATCCGGAATATCGCGCCGCACAGGACCCGGTATCGACGGTGCTTTTTTCTGCATTTGGAGAGGCTGTTCATAATTGGGCCAAGACAGGCAGCCGCCCGATCCTAAAGAGCGCCTGAGTAGCGGATTTCTGCGAATTTAAATTATTTTAACAGGTTTTTTACATGACTCGTTACGATTTGCGGATTGCGCTTTTTCTGTTTGCAGGCGTTGTGGCACTTGGCCTTGCGATTGGATATGGGATCGGGATGCTCGCCCGATCCGATTTGCGCGTGAATGTCGCGCCGACAGAGGCCATTGCTTTTGAACCTGGTCTTGGCGAGGGGGCAAAACAGCCCGGTGGGTTTCAGGTGCCCGTCTACAAAGATGTCTATCTCAATGATTTTGCGGATCTTTTGGATGCGCAGGCAGAGACACGCATCCGGCGGGATCTGGTTGAACTTTACGACCAGACCGGGATCGAGATGACCGTCTTAACGATTGCCTCGATGAAGGATTATGGTCATTCCGGCAGGATCGAACCCTTTGCGACACGTCTGTTCAACACTTGGGGGATCGGCAACGCGGTCCGCAATGACGGGGTGCTTGTCCTGGTCGCGCGGCAGGATCGCCGGATGCGGATCGAGCTTGGCGCGGGCTACGCACGCCGCCGTGACGGCGATATGCAGCGGGTGATCGACCGCAGTTTTTTGCCTGCATTTCGCCAAGATGAATACCAGAACGGTATATTGGCGGGCGTTTCCGAGACGATCTATCAGGTCGCGGGTGTCTATCCGGGGCAATATGACAGTAGCACGCTGAAATTGGGCTGGCAGCGGGTGATCAGCTTTTTGCGAGAGATCGGCGCTTGGGCGTTTGCGATTCTGGGCGCGCCGATTGCGGCGATGGCCTTTGGTATTCGCAGCTATTTGCGTTACCGCCCAAGGCCGTGTTCGCAGTGTCAGTCCTTGATGATCCGAGCTGGTGAAGAGGCGGATGATGAACATCTGGACGGTGGGCAAAAACTGGAAGAATATTTGAAATCAGTGGATTACGATGTCTGGCATTGTCCGAATTGTGCCTCGATGGAAATCACACGCAATGCCAATTGGTTCTCGCGTCACAGTGGCTGCCCTCAATGCAGCTATAAAACCTTGCGCACGTCCTCAACAGTATTGGAAAGCGCAACCTATTCCAGCTCTGGGCGCAAACGGGTGGATTACAACTGCCAGAATTGTTCTTATACCAAAAGCGAAATCCGAACGATTCCGCGCAAGAAAAAGTCTTGGTCTGGATCTGGGCGTTCGTCTGGCTCGGGGCGTTCGTCCTTTGGTGGCGGGCGTTCTGGCGGCGGCGGGGCCAGTGGGAGATGGTAAGTCGAAGGATCGGCGTGGTTTTGCGCCGTGATCGACCGGGGACGATGCGCACAGACGCCCCAAATGATTCAGGTCAACTTGAGGCTGTCGGGGCTTAGGTCACTGTGGCCTGAGTCTTGAATTCCGGTGCGTCCCAAAGGCGTTCTTTCATAATTTTTGAAAGGATATCAACGGCTCTGCGCACGTCTGTTTCGTCAATGTAGAGCGGCGTAAAGCCAAAGCGCAGGTTGTCGGGCGCGCGGAAGTCGCCGATAACCCCATGGGCGATGAGGCACTGCATGATGGCATAGCTTTCAGGATGGGCGAAAGCGACCTGAGATACGCGCGTGGCCGCGTCGCGTGGCGCGTTGAGGATCAGATCCGTGCAGGTGGCCTCGACTTCTTTGATGAAAAGCGAGGTCAGCTCTATGGACTTGGCCCGCACAGCCTGCATGTCCACGTTGTCCCAGATGTCCATCGCCGCCTCTAACGCGGCCATTTGCAGGACTGGCGGCGTGCCGACACGCATCCTTTCGATCCCGCGACCGGGGCGATATTCTGTGTCAAAGGCGAAAGGTGCCTCGTGTCCAAGCCAGCCAGACAGGGCGGGGTGGACCGTTTCGGCGTGTTGCGGCGCGACATAGATGAACGCGGGCGCCCCGGGGCCTGCATTCAGGTATTTATAGGTGCAACCCACAGCAAAATCGGCTTGTGCTGCAGTCAGATCAACAGGCACGGCACCGGCGCTATGGGCCAGATCCCAGACGGTGATCACACCGTGTTTATGGGCTTTTTGCGTCAGCTTTGCCATGTCATGCATCCGGCCCGTGCGATAATCCACTTGGGTCAGCATCAAGACCGCAACGTCCTCGTCGAGATGGGCCTCGACCTCTTCGGGGGCGACTGTCTTGAGGATATGACCGTCATTCAGGGCCCGGATCAGACCATCGGCCATGTAGAGATCAGAGGGGAAGTTTCCCGTATCCGAGAGAATGGTTTTTCTATTTGGATTCAGAGTGATGGCCGAGTGCAGCGCCTGATAGACTTTGATCGATAGGGTGTCGCCAAGGACGGTTGTCCCCGGCACGGCGCCGATCAGACGGCCAATGCGGTCGCCAAGGGCTATGGGTTGCGCCATCCAACCAGCCTTGTTCCAGCCGGTGATCAGCATCTCGCCCCATTCGGCACTGACGGTCTGGGCGATGCGCGTGGCGGCGGCCTTTGGCATCACACCCAGAGAGTTGCCGTCCAGGTAAATCAGGCCGTCCGGCAGGTGAAACATAGCTTTGGTCGCGGCGAAATCAGTCATCATACACTCCCTCTTGGCGGGTCCCGCTTATCCCGTCTGCCCACGCGCGGCAATGCGACATCTCTAGGACGTGTTGGGTGCGCGATGTGTTGAATACACATCGATCAGGGCCAGCACCGCCGCAAGTGTTTGCACAGAAAGCGTCTTTGTCGAGACGCTCAGCGTACCAGCGATGCCCGCAACGAGGACGAAGAGCGAGAAACATGTTGCGACCCGTCCCCCCCCACTTGGCATCCCTGATGGTGAGGGATCAGAACAACCCGGCGGCCAGAAAGGCGTTATAACCCCCTTGGTTCGCGGCGATCTTTACGGTCTGAGGAAACAGGTCTGGCGGGATGTCAGAGAATACGGCTGGCCCGCGGCTTTCCCAAGCGAAGATTTCAAACCCGGCGGTGTAGCTCTGGATCAGAGCGGTGGCAGTGATAAAGATGTAGGCTATCACACGCATGGCGGGATACATTGTCAAAAATGCACATTATTAAAGCGAAAGAGGTATGCCCAGTTCGGACCGCTTTCGTTTCGACAGGTTAGCAGACACCAACCCATAGGAAACCTGGATATGGGCGCGCAATTCTGCGTCATTCAGCCCCGGTGCATCATAGTGTTGCAGCCATTTCATCCCGCGTGAGGCAAGATAGGGCGCGGGGCGCAGGCCGGGGGCGTCGCGCATAACCTCCCACGTGAAATCGGTGACTTTGAAGGTAAAGGCATCCTTGTCGCCATTCCAGCCACAGAGGGCAAAGAGTTTTGTGTGGACTTTCCAGACATCGGAATTGCCCCATTGGATCACGTGATTTGTGGCAGGCAAAGTGGCGCAGAAGGCGTTGAACTCGTTGCGGGTCATCGGGGTTTCACATCTGTCCGCCTGAGATCTGGATCGCCTGGCCATTGACGCTTTGCGATCCCGGTCCCCAGAGCCACAGGGCGGCGGCTGCCACCTCATTGACGGTGATCAAGCGGCCGTGGGGGTTGGTGTTTACCATGATCGCGCGTGCCTCTTTGTCCGAAATCCCCGCGCGTTCCTTTATTGACGTGACATTTCGCGTGATGATCTCGGTATCCACATAAGCAGGGCAGATGGCGTTAAAGGTGATGCCGGTGGCAAGATAATCCGCACTAAGCGCCCGGATCAGGCCGATAACCCCATGTTTGGACGCAGAATAGGCAGACGCCCCTTTTAGACCGCGAGTGCCCGCGACAGAGGAAATGGCGATCACGCGGCCCCAGTCCTGACCGTGCATAGACCGCAGCGCCTCGCGAATGGTCAGATAGGCGCCGTCCAGATTGGTCGACATGATCTTGCGCCAGAATTCGGGATCGGTTTTCATCAACGACCGTCCCTCTGCAATACCGGCATTGGCGATGCAGATCGAAACAGGCCCAAGGGCGGCGACAGCGGCGGCGGTAACATCGGCGACCTGTTCGGGGCTGGTGACATCCATGACCGCCGGATGCAGGCGCGGGTTGCCCAGAGCGGCCTCTTGCAGAACGTCAAGGCGTCGCCCGGTGATAGTGACTTGCGCACCCTGAGCGGCAAGGACGCGGGCGATGGCCAGTCCGATCCCGGTTCCGCCGCCGGTAACGACCGCGTGTTTTGCGTTTAATGTCATGCGCTGCCTTTCAAAAGTTGGACAGACTATCGAGCAGCCGCCGCCGCTTGGCAAATCTTATGCGCCGTTTTACTATCGCTCCATGAAACAGCTTGATTATCCTCCGGTTTGGTTGGTCGCCTTTATGGCGCTCGCCTATGCATTGGATCGCTTTGCCCCGAATTTCGGGCTGGGCATTGCGCTTGGAAATTGGGCATCGCCCTTGGGCAAGGTCTTGTTCGGTGCGGGGCTGGTGCTAACGGCCATGGCCGTGTGGCAGTTTTCGCGCGCCAAGACGACACTGATCCCCCACCAGCCGCCCAACGCGCTGATCACCTCTGGTATTTTTGCCTACAGCCGCAATCCGATCTATCTGGCGGATGTTTTGATGCTTTCTGGGGTAATCCTTTTTTGGGGGGCTGTTCTTGCCCTGCCTCTGGTGCCGCTCTTCGCCATCGTTATCCGCAAAAGGTTCATCGATGGTGAAGAAAAACGCCTCGAAGACGCTTTTCCAACAGAGTTCCAAGCCTATTATTCTACCACACGGCGCTGGATTTGACGAAATTATCTTTCGCGCTCGCTTGCGCGCCTTGTGCTTTGGTAAGGCGCTCACTAAAAGACGGGTCTGAATTACGGCCTTAAGGGTCGCTTTTTGAATGCCTTCGTGGGGGGACAACGTGAAGATCGGAACGCCAAAAGAGACGTTTGAGGGTGAAGCACGGGTGGCAATGACCCCCGAAAGCGCGCTTCAATTGCAAAAGCTGGGGTACGAGTGTCTGATTGAAACCGGGGCCGGGTCATCGGCTGGGTTTTCGGATGCCGTCTATGAGGCGGCCGGGGTGACGGTGATCAAAACCGCCGCAGCCCTTTGGAAAGAGGCGGATATCGTCGCCAAAGTGCGCCAGCCCGACACGACAGAGGCCAAGCGCCTGCGCGAGGGGCAGACGTTGATCTCTTTCTTCAATCCTGCCGGCAACGAGGCCGGGATGGAGGCTGCCAAGAAATCGGGCGCCAACGTCATCGCGATGGAAATGGTGCCCCGCATCAGCCGCGCGCAAAAGATGGACGCGCTGTCGTCGATGGCCAATATCGCGGGCTACCGCGCGGTGATCGAGGCGGGCAACAACTTTGGTCGCTTTTTCACCGGGCAGGTGACGGCGGCGGGCAAGGTGCCCCCGGCCAAGGTTCTGGTCGTGGGCGCAGGCGTTGCTGGCCTTGCGGCCATCGGCACGGCCACCTCGCTGGGTGCGATCACCTATGCGTTCGATGTGCGTCCCGAAGTGGCGGAGCAAATCGAATCCATGGGGGCGCAGTTTGTCTTTCTGGAATTTGACGCCTCTGAATTGCCCGATGGCGCAGAGACGGGTGGCTACGCGGCCCCCTCGACGCCGGAATTTCAGGCCAAGCAATTGGCGAAATTCCGTGAATTGGCCCCAGAGATCGACATCGTCATCACCACGGCGCTGATTCCGAACCGTCCGGCCCCTGTGCTGTGGACCAAGGATATGGTCGAGGCGATGAAGCCGGGATCGGTGATTATTGACCTTGCCGCAGAGCGTGGTGGCAACTGCGAACTGACCGAGATGGACAAGAAGATCGTGACTGACAATGGTGTGACCATCGTCGGCTACACCGACTTTTCCAGCCGGATGGCAGCTCAGTCGAGCACCCTTTACGGCAACAACATCCGCCACATGATGGCCGATTTGACGCCGGGCAAAGACGGTGTCGTCAATCACAATATGGAAGACGACGTGATCCGGGGCGCGACGGTCACCTTTGATCATGAGATCACCTATCCGCCGCCGCCACCCAAGGTCAAAGCGATTGCGGTGCAAAAGCCCAAAGCCGCTGTTAAGGAACTGACGGCAGAGGAAAAACGCGCCAAAGAGGTCGCCGCTTTCAAGGCACAGACCCGCAATCAGGTCACCTTGCTGACCATTGGCGGCGCGCTGCTGCTGGGCGTGGGTCTGGTGGCCCCGGCCAGCTTTATGCAGCATTTCATCGTTTTTGTGCTGGCGGTTTTCGTGGGCTTTCAAGTCATCTGGGGCGTTGCGCACAGCCTGCACACGCCGCTGATGGCCGTGACCAACGCGATCTCTTCGATCATTATTCTGGGCGCTGTCATGCAGATTGGATCCGGGTCATATCTGGTGATCCTGCTGTCGGCGCTGGCGGTGTTTATGGCCGGGATCAACATCTTCGGTGGCTTCCTTGTGACACGGCGCATGCTCGCCATGTTCCAGAAATCATAAGGACGGGGTAGGGAAAATGGACTTCGGATTTACAACAGCGGCCTATGTGGTCGCAGCGATCCTCTTTATCCTCAGCCTTGGCGGTCTGTCCGGGCAGGAAAGCGCGAAACGCGCGGTGTGGTACGGCATTGCCGGCATGGCGCTGGCGGTGGCGGCGACGCTGATCGGACCCGGCTCTGGCCTCTGGATCTTGTCACTTGTGCTGATCTTGGCGGGGGGGGCGATCGGCTATCAACTGGCCACCAAAGTGCAGATGACGCAGATGCCCGAACTGGTTGCGGCGATGCACAGCCTCGTGGGTCTGGCGGCGGTGTTCGTCGGCTTCAATGCCCATTTCGAGCTTGGCAATGTCATGGCGATGGATGAGGCGGCCAAGAAGGCGGCAGAGGGCTTTGCCGCTTTGCTGGCCAAAAAGGACAGTGTCGAGATTTCCATTCTGCGGGTCGAGGTCTTTCTTGGGATCTTTATCGGGGCTGTGACCTTTACCGGCTCGGTGATTGCCTATGGCAAGCTGGCAGGCAAGGTTGATACAGCGGCCAAAAAGCTGCCCGGTGGTCACATGCTGAACGCAGCGGCTGCGGCTTTGTCGCTGCTGTGTCTTGTCTGGTACTTCAACACGGGCGGGTTCCTGCCGCTGTTTGTGATGACGCTGGCTGCGCTGTTCATCGGCTACCACCTGATCATGGGCATTGGCGGCGCGGATATGCCCGTGGTTGTCTCGATGCTCAACAGCTATTCCGGCTGGGCGGCGGCGGCGATTGGGTTCTCGCTGGGCAATGACCTGCTGATCGTGGTTGGCGCGCTGGTCGGCTCGTCTGGTGCGATCCTGTCCTACATCATGTGTAAGGCGATGAACCGGTCGTTTGTGTCGGTCATTCTGGGCGGCTTTGGCGGCCCGGCAGGCGAACAGATGGCGGTCGAGGGAGAGCAGATCGCGATTGACTCTGACGGCGTTGCGACGGCGCTGAACGAGGCCGACAGCATCATCATCATCCCCGGATACGGCATGGCCGTGGCGCAGGCGCAATCGGCGGTGGCCGAACTGACCCGCAAGCTGCGCGCCAAGGGCAAGAACGTGCGCTTTGCGATCCACCCGGTTGCGGGACGTCTGCCAGGGCATATGAACGTGCTGCTGGCAGAGGCCAAGGTGCCCTATGACATCGTGCTGGAAATGGACGAGATCAACGAAGACTTCCCTTCGACAGACGTCGCTATCGTCATCGGGTCTAACGACATCGTGAACCCGGCGGCACAGGACGATCCAAACAGCCCGATCGCCGGGATGCCGGTTCTGGAATGCTGGAAGGCCAAGCAGGTGTTCGTGTCCAAGCGTGGGCAGGGTACGGGCTATTCCGGGATCGAGAATCCTTTATTCTTTAAGGACAATACGCGGATGTTCTACGGTGACGCCAAGAAGTCACTGGATGAGTTGCTGCCAAAGATCGACTGAGAACTGCAAAGTCTCGGCGAAAATCCGGGGATCAAAATCTCTGCAAGGATGTTTCATCAAGGCCTGCGCAAGTTGCGTGGGCCTTTTCTTTTCCGTTTGTCGGATGTGGTTTCTACGCTACGTTTCTTTTCGGAAAGGACCGGCGTAACGGTCCATCTTCAGGCCGCGATCCGGCCCCATTCAGGGAGTTTTCTTGATGACCACAGAACGCAAAAAGGCGCAGGATTTTGACCAGCGCATTCTGGAAATTTACGACGGGTATGTGCATGGCAAAATGACCAAGCGCGACTTTATCAGCCGGGCTGCGAAATACACCGCTGCCGGTGTGACGGGGGCTATGATTCTTGAGCAATTGCAGCCGAATTATGCCTGGGCACAGCAGGTGATGCCCGATGATCCGGCGATCGAGACCATGGTGGCCGAATACGAAAGCCCCGAGGGACATGGCATGATCAAAGGCCTGATGGCCAAGCCTGCGGGGGCGACTGGCAAGCTGTCGGCGGTTCTGGTGATCCACGAGAATCGCGGGTTGAACCCCTATATAGAGGACGTGGTGCGTCGGGCTGGAAAGGCGGGGTATCTGGCCTTTGGGCCGGACGGGTTGACGCCTTTGGGCGGCTATCCGGGCACCGACGAAGAGGGACGCGAGATGCAGCGGACTTTGGACGGGGGCAAGCTTATGGCGGATTTCTTTGCCGCCTTTGAATACCTGCGGGATCACGAGGGCAGCACG
>CALGTJ010000171.1 GCA_937901435.1 uncultured Rhodobacter sp.
AACAAGCGGATATCAAATCCGCTGGCGATGTTGCACCTCACGTCTGAACTCACCACCATGTGATAGGCTTGGTCACAATCAGGCACGTAATTGAGTGTAGCAGAACGGAACGGGATGCTCGAGTTTGAGAATGTAAGCAAGTCCTTTTGGACCGGCAAACAACGCAAGGTCATTCTTGATCAGGCGTCTTTCCGGGTCGAATTGGGCAATTCTCTGGGTATTCTGGCCCCCAATGGCACCGGGAAAACCACACTTATCAATATGATGGCCGGTCTGGAAAAACCCGACGAAGGCATCGTGCGGCGCAATTGCCGGGTGTCTTTTCCTCTGGGCTTCATGGGCGGCGTCGTTCCCAAACACACCGCACGCGAGAATTGTCGCTATATCGCAAGGCTTTACGGTCTGGACCCCGATTACATCGAGGCCTTCTGCCGCTGGCTGTGCAATCTTGACGAATATTTCGAAATGCCCGTCGGCACCTACAGCGCCGGCATGAAGGCGCGCCTGAACTTTGCCCTGCTTCTGGCGCTGGATTTTGACATCTACCTGATCGACGAGGGGATGCCCTCGACGACTGACGTCTCTTTCAACCAGAAAGCCGGTTCTATCCTGCGCGAACGCTTGCAGGATTCGACCGTCATCATCGTCTCGCACCAGCCCCAGACGCTGGAAAAATTCTGCCGATCCGCCGCTGTGTTGCGGGACGGCCAGATCCACATGTTCGACAGCCTCGATGAGGCGAAGGCGTTATATGACTACGACACCCAAAGCTAAAAAGTTCCGTATTCGCCGGACCGGCCCGCAACCCGGAGAGGCCATGCGCCGAGTCGCAGCTGACAGCGCGGCCCATGAACACCGCCCCGCGCCAGAGCCAACTCCAGCGCCACAGGATAACGCCGCCGTGGACAGCCAGCCCGCGTCCGGTCAAACCGTGCCCAGTCAAACAGCGCAGCCGCCTCGCAAACGTGCCGCCAAGCCGCAGCCACCTTTGGGCGATAATCCCTTTGGCGGGGTGATGGACGACGGTTTTGGCGATACGCCCTTTCCCACAGCCGCCGCCAATGCTGCAATCAGCGAACCTGACGAGGTCGCCACTGAACAGGTCATTGCAGAGATCCGCAAAGAAGGCCTGACAGGGCGACAATTGCGGATGGCGCGGCGGGTCGCCCAAAAGCACGGGCTGGCCCCCACGTCTGATTTCGACGCCATTCGTCTGCTGCGCAAACAGGGAATCGACCCCTTCAAGAACTCCAGTATGCTGGAACTTGTGGTCCCCGGAGATAAAAGTGCGCCCGTCGAAAAAGGACTGGGTGTGCCGCAAACGGTGCCAAAGCCCCAGCTTCCCTCAACCGAGGTGATGACCGAAGACAAGCGCGCCAAGGAAATCATTCGGATGCAGCGCGATATCGTCAAAAGACGGCGTCGCAAACTTGCCCAGCTTGCCGCGCGTCTGACGTTTTTCGTGATGCTGCCAACGATTTTGGTGGGCTATTATTTCTACAACATCGCCACGCCGCTCTATGCCACCAAATCAGAATTCGTCATCCAGCAGGCCCAACCCAGCATGGGTGGCTCGGGCGGCGGGCTGGCCAGCATGTTCTCGGGCACCAGCCTTGCGACCTCGCAGGACTCGATCACCGTACAGGGCTATCTGCAATCGGTCGAGGCGATGCTGCGGCTTGAAAAAGACGTGGGCTTTATCAGCCATTTCAGCCAACCCGATATCGACCCCCTGCAACGGCTTGAAACCGGCGCGTCCAAGGAAGAAGCTCATAAAGTCTTCCACAAAAACGTTAAAATCAGCTATGATCCCACCGAAGGCATCATCAAGATGGAGGTGATCGCGGCGGATCCGGAAAGCAGTCAGATGTTCTCTGAACGTCTGATCGGTTATGCCGAAGAACAAGTTGACAATCTGACCCAGCGATTGCGCGCGGACCAGATGCAAGGCGCGCTTCAAAGCTTTGAAGAGTCAGAACAAAAAATGCTTGGCGCGCAAATGCGGGTGCTGGAGTTACAAGAACGCCTTGGCGTGCTTGACCCGGTCACAGAGGTGGTCCTAGTTCTTCGACCACTTTGCGGCCCTGTTAAGGTGGATCAG
>CALGTJ010000172.1 GCA_937901435.1 uncultured Rhodobacter sp.
ATGGCCTCATGCAGCACTTGGCGAATCACCGGCACAAGCGCTGCGACGCGCGCCTGAGATAAATCAGCAGCTCTGCAAAGTGGTGAGATGCCAGCCCGAAACAGCGCCTCACAGACATAAATATTGCCCAGGCCAGCGATTATTTTCTGATCAAGCAAGGCGGTTTTTATTGGCATTTTACGGCCCGTAAGCATTGCGCATAAATAAGTCTCGTTGAACGCATTGCCAAAGGGCTCTGGTCCGATCTGTTTCAACAAAGGATGCGCCTCGCCCTGCGCTGTCGACATCAAATCCATAGCACCAAACCGACGCGGATCATTAAACGTAACCCGGGCTTTATTGGCCATGTCAAACACCACATGGTCATGTTTTGCAGGGGCTGGATGCGTGTGCACAAAGCGCCCCAACGGATCGCCCGAGATCAACATGCGGCCCGACATGCCCAAGTGTACCAATAAGGTTTCGCCACCTGACAGGTCCATCAGGATATATTTTGACCGTCGCCGCAGCTCTAAAACGGTCTGCCCCGTCAGCCGCTGGGCCATTTGAGGCGGGAAGGGCCAGCGCAAATCGGGCCGATTGACATGGGCTTGAGCAATCACTTGACCCTGCATCACCGGAGCAAGACCGCGCATGACCGTTTCTACCTCGGGTAATTCAGGCATCAAATAACCTTTCTAAACCGGCAGGTGCATTGTAACACCCCGTGAGCGCCCTATAAGAAGTGCATAGGATATAAACGGCAAGGCCCGATGAGCAACCAGAGCGACAAAACCACCCATTTCGGATTTGAAAATGTCCCCGAGTCCGAAAAAGCTGGACGCGTGCAAGGCGTCTTTTCCAGCGTGGCGTCAAAATACGATGTTATGAATGACGTTATGTCTGCCGGCATTCACCGTGTGTGGAAAGACGCAATGATGGATTGGCTGGCCCCATACGGCGGTCAGAGACTTCTTGATGTGGCTGGCGGCACTGGCGATATTGCCTTTCGTTTTCTTAAGCGCGCAGGCAGTGGCGATGCCACAGTGCTGGACTTAACCGAACCAATGCTGACCGAAGGCCGCAACCGTGCCGAAGCTGCCCAAATGGGAAACCAACTGGCCTGGGTGGTGGGCGACGCCATGGCGCTGCCATTCGAAGACAACAGTTTTGATGTCTATACAATCTCGTTTGGCATCCGCAACGTCACCAGACCCGAACAAGCACTACGCGAAGCGTTCCGGGTGCTGCGACCCGGTGGCCGGCTGATGGTGCTTGAATTCAGCCAATTGCCCACTCCGGCACTGCAATGGATCTATGATAAATATTCGTTTAACATGATACCAACCATGGGAAAGATGATAACAGGAGATCGCGATAGTTATCAGTATCTTGTGGAGTCTATTCGTAAATTTCCAGATCAGGACCATTTTCTGTCTATGATCCAGCACTCTGGTTTCGAGCGGGCAAAATATCGAAACCTCAGCCTAGGCATTGCCTGCCTGCATTCGGGTTGGAAGCTTTAAATGCGCGGGCCGCATAATATCTGGCGGCTGATCCGCACTGGAGCTACGCTAGAGCGTACTGGTGCAATGGGCGTGGTTCTAGATGCGTTTGACGCGCCGGCACATCTGCGCCTGACCGCACGCATTCTGGGGTGGCCGTTCAAATGGCTGGGGCTAAAAGGCGACTTGAATATGCCGCCAGCGCCTCGTGCCCTTACAGCATTGGGACCAGCTTATATCAAGTTTGGGCAGGTGCTATCGACCAGACCAGATGTGGTCGGCGATGAATTGGCATCGCAACTTACTGTCTTGCAAGATAAACTGCCGCCGTTCTCCACCGAAATTGCCAAACAAAACATTGCGCATGAACTCGGAGTAGATGCCGATGTGATTTTTTCCGCCTTTAGCCCCGCTGTGGCTGCGGCGTCAATCGCGCAGGTACATCGGGCGACCCTGCGACAGAACGGCGAAGAGGTTGCGGTCAAAGTCCTGCGACCAGACATTGAGCGGGCGTTTCGCACAGACCTCGATGCCTTTTTTCTGGCAGCGCGGATTATCGAAGTGCTATCGCCTGCCTCACGCCGCTTGCGACCGTTGGATGTCATTAGCCATTTTGAAAGCGTTGTGTTGGGTGAATTAGACCTACGCCTAGAAAGCTCAGCTGCGTCGGAATTTGCCGCCAATACAGCTCAGGATGAGGGGTTCACCCTACCCGTAATCAAATGGCCTCATTCTAGCCGACGGGTGATGACGATGAGCTGGGCCGAGGGTGTGCCGATGGGTGACAATGCTGCCATTGATGCCGCCGGCCACAATCGACAGGCACTTAGTACGCGGGTTTTACAGCTGTTTCTCAACCACGCGCTGCGTGATGGTTATTTCCATGCCGATATGCATCAGGGCAATATGAAAGTTGCGCCAAACGGTGATATCATTGCCTATGACTTTGGCATCATGGGCCATATCGATGAATATACCCGTCGGGTTTACGCTGAGATCCTCTTTGGCTTTATCCGCAAAGATTTCAAACGCGTGGCCGAAGTGCATTTTGAAGCAGGCTATGTCCCCGCGGATAAGGATGTTGACGAATTTGCCCGGGCGTTGCGGGCTGTTGGCGAGCCTATTTTCGGCATGGATGCTGATAAAATCTCAATGGCGCGACTGCT
>CALGTJ010000173.1 GCA_937901435.1 uncultured Rhodobacter sp.
GATCACTCTCATACCGCAGCCGCCAACCGACCGTGGTGAATAATCCGGGCTAGTTGATCACGGATATGATCGTAACAGGCAAAGGCCATCTCCTCAAAATCTGCCTGACTATAGGCGCAGGCCTTGCCCAGTGTCACTTTTCCCTCGGTGCTCAGATCGACCGCAAGCCCCTGAAGCGGGGACTCGTCCATGAAACGCCATGGCGGGCGGAACAAATTCAGGGGTTCCTTCATATCGCTTGAATCGATCACCTGTGTCTCGCCCACCGTCGCAAGGATGCGTTCTGCCAGACGGGTCAAAAGCCAGAGCGAGGGGTGGTTGAAGGTAAAGAACAGGCGCTGCGTTTCGAAATGGGTCTCGACCAGATCGCTGATGATCACATCACAGTTCTGCTCGCGCGCGCGCAATTCACGTAATGAGGTGTCATAGACCCTTTGTTCACACCCCGCCTCGCTCAAAGCCGGGTTGAACGTCACCCCTTTGCGGCTTTGAAACCAGACATCCAAAAGACGGATATCATGGGTCGCCTCCATCGGGCCCAGCACGCGCCCGAACTGGCTATGGGTGAGATAGCGCAGATAGGGATGCTGCCCGGCGAAAAACACATTGGGCCAGACCACGACGCGACCAGAGCCGGTGCCAGCGCCAGAGCCGGAACCGGTCTGCTTTAACAGATCAGAGCGCAGATGACCGGGCCTGAACCCCGGCGCGGTCGCCTGCGCCAGAACCAGATCCGCCTGCGCGATCCGGTCCTGATGCTCTTGTGCCTCTGCGTCCTTGGACAGATGCAGAATAATAGGCTCTGTCACATCATGATTGGTGTATTTGGCAATCAGATTGCCAAGTGGGCGCGCCTGACAATTGCCAATAACGAGCACTTTCATAGCGGTCCCTCCCTTTTCATCTTATGTCCTCTATTTGAGCAAGGACATCAAATAAGACCCATAACGGTTCTTCTGAAACATCGCGGCGCGCGCCTCTAGGGCAGCCGCATCAATCCAGCCCGCCTGATAGGCGATCTCGTCCGGGCTACCGGTCTGCAATCCTTGCCGGCGTTCCAGCGTGCGCACAAAGTTACCCGCATCCAGCAGGCTTTCGTGCGTACCAGTGTCTAACCAAGCGTAACCGCGCCCCATACGTTCCACGGTCAGCGCACCCTCGGTCAGATACATTTCCAGCAATGTGGTGATTTCCAACTCGCCCCGCGCCGAAGGCTGCACCTGTGCGGCGCGCGCGGGCGCAGTGCCATCGAGAAAGTAAAGCCCGGTGACCGCATAATTCGACGGCGGCACCTGTGGCTTTTCAATGATCTGGCGCGCGCGACCTGCCCCGTCAAAATCCACCACGCCATAACGTTCGGGATCGGCCACATGATAGCCAAAGACCGTGCCACCACTGGGCCGCTGATCGGCGGCGGCAAGGATCTCTGGCAGGCCATGCCCGAAAAAGATATTGTCGCCCAGCACCATTGCACTTGGCGCGCCGTCCAGAAAATCGGCCGTCAGCGTATAGGCCTGCGCCAGACCCTCTGGCTTGTCCTGCACGATATAGGTAAAATCTATGCCCCATTGCGACCCATCCCCCAGCAACCGCTGGAACTGCTGATGATCGTCGGGCGTGGTGATCAGTGCGATCTCACGGATGCCTGCAAGCATCAGCACCGACAGCGGATAATAGATCATCGGCTTGTCATAGACCGGCAACAGTTGTTTGCTGATCCCGACCGTAATGGGGTACAGCCGCGTGCCCGACCCACCGGCCAGAATGATCCCTTTGCGCGTCATTGTCTCTCTGCCTTTTCCAAATCACGCATCACCTGCGCCAGACTGTCGTGCCAGTTCGGGCGATGCAGCCCGAAAACAGTCTCTGTTTCAGCACAATTCATCCGGGAATTCCCCGGCCTTCTGGCAGGCGTCGGATACTCCACCGCCGGAATCCCCGTCACCTCGACGTCCCGCCCCGCCAGCCTGAAGATCGCGCGGGCGAATTCTGCCCAACTGACATCGGGGCCGCCTGCGAAATGATAGATGCCGCTTTTGTCCCTGTCCTGCCCCAGCGCCTCTGCCATCACCAGCACCGCCTGCGCGATATCACCCGCCGCTGTCGGCCCGCCGATCTGATCCTCGACCACCTGCAGCCTGTCACGTGTCTCGCTCAGGCGCAGCATGGTTTTCACGAAATTCTGCCCATGGGCGGAAAAGACCCAAGAGGTGCGCAGAATTCCATACCTCCCGCCCGCCGCCTGTACCGCCTGCTCGCCCACCAGCTTGGATCGCCCATAGGCGCCAAGCGGGCTGGTGGGGTCATGCGGACTCCAGGCGTGATGACCGCTGCCGTCAAAGACATAGTCACTTGAGATATGGACGAAAGGCAGACCAAGTGCCGCCGCCGCCCGCGCCATGGCACCGGGGGCCGTGCCATTGATCGTGGTGGCCAGCGCCTCTTCGTCTTCGGCCCGATCCACCGCCGTATAGGCCGCAGCGTTGATCACTGCCGTCACCCCAGAGGCGCGGATCGCCTCTGCACAGCCTTGGGGGTCAGACAGATCCGCCGCCGCCCGACCCAGAAACGCGGCATGGGGCGCATGCTTGCGCAGCTCTTGTGCCACCTGCCCTGTCGCGCCAAAAACCAATAGCACTATATATGCTCCTTTGCCGTTTCAGGCTCTATATCCTCGATGTCATAGGCGAACCTCTGAAAATCCATCCCGTACAGCATGGTGATCCGGTCTTTGACATCTTCTGTCACCTCAAGACCGGGGCCGGGTTGGGTATTTTGTCTGCTCAGACGCTGATGATATCCATTGGTAAAAATCACCTTGCGTGCGCCATCCTGTGATCCAGCCAGACCATCAAGCCAGGCGACGACCGGGGCAAGCCCGTCTTCCATGCGAAAGATTTGCGCGCCCTCTGGCACGAAATCGCACATCGGACGGGGATGGTTATCCAGATAAAACGGGTTGCGCGCGCGATGCTCTTCGAGAGTGTCTAACCAGTCTCTAAAGGTTAGTTTAGGGTCAAGGCTTTGCTGAATATCCCGTTGAAACCGGAACACGCTATGCAGCCGCGTCACCGGATGGCGCACCATGGCAAAGCTGGTGGAAAAGAACGACAGAGGCAGCAAATTTTCCAAGGTCTTCACATCGATATGCTGCGGAGAGCTTTTCGACCAGCGCATCGCCTCGGGATCAAGAAGAAAGCGGGCATTGCGAAATCCAAGCGGGCCGAAACGATCCTGCAGATATAGCTCGACCGCAGTCCCGGCGCATTTTGGCACATGGGCAAAATACACCAGCTTGTCTGCGATCCGAACGATAGACATCGGCGGGCCTCCTTATGCCGGTATTATACCGAAGATTTCGATGTCTCCAACCGCTGGCCCAAACGCTGCCCCACGCCCGCGCGCGATTGCAGGGCCTGCCACCATGACGTGTTTTCCAGATACCAGTCAACCGTTTTGCGCAAGCCCTCTTGCAGTGTCACAGAAGGACGCCAGCCCAGTTCCGTGCGGATCCGCGTGGCATCTATCGCATAGCGCAGATCATGACCCGGACGGTCCGCAACATAGGTAATCAGGCTGGAATAGGGCCGATCCCCTCGTTCAAATGGCTGGATTTCATCCAGAATCGTGCAGATCATATGGACCAGATCAAGGTTCTTCGCCTCGTTCTCTCCGCCGATATTATAACTACGCCCCAGCGCGCCCTTGCTTAGAACCGTCAGCAGTGCGTCGGCGTGGTCCTCGACGTATAGCCAGTCGCGCACGTTCTCGCCTTTGCCATAGACTGGGATCGCCTCGCCCGCGAGGGCCTTGAGGATCACCACGGGGATCAGCTTTTCGGGGAACTGGTAGGGGCCGTAGTTGTTGGAACAATTGGACAGCACCACAGGCAGTCCATAGGTCTCGTGCCAGGCGCGCACCAGATGGTCGGAACTGGCTTTTGAGGCGGAATAGGGACTGTTCGGGGCGTAGGGCGTGTCTTCGGTAAACTGCCCGGTCGCGCCCAAAGTGCCGAACACCTCGTCGGTGGAAATATGGTGAAACCGGAAACTGTCGGGCTTGCCCCGTGCCATCCAATAGGCGCGCGCGGCCTCCAGCAGAACATAGGTCCCGGTCACATTGGTCTGGATGAACGCGCCGGGGCCGTCAATCGAGCGGTCCACATGGGATTCGGCGGCCAGATGCATCACCACATCAGGCGCATGTTCGGCAAAGATCCGGTCCATCGCGGCGCGATCACAGATATCGGCCTTTTCGAACGCATAGCCGGGATGATCGGCAACACTGGCCACATTATCCGCACAGGCCGCATAGGTCATCGCGTCCAGATTGACGATGGCGTGCCCCTGCCCAATGGCCTGACGCACCACGGCAGACCCAATGAACCCGGCCCCGCCGGTCACCAGAATTTTCATGATGTGCCCTCAAAGGTAAAGGGGGATGCGAAATCACCCAAGCGCGGCGCGGCCTCGTCCTTGACGCTAAGAACAGGCTCTGTTCCACCTAAATCCCACGCGATTCCGACGCTGTCCCAATGCACCGCCCCGTCACATTCGGGGGAATAATAGTCGGTGCATTTGTAAACGATCTCTGTATCAGGCTCGCGGGTGACAAAGCCATGCAGAAAGCCCGCCGGGATCAGCAACTGCCTGCCGTTCTCAAACGACAGCTCTTCACCGATCCATTGCCCATAGGTCGGACTGCCGACGCGAATATCGACCGCCACATCAAACAGACGCCCGCGCCCGCAGCGCACCAGCTTGGCCTGCGCATGGGGGGGCGATTGAAAATGCAGACCGCGCAGGGTGCCCACCTGCTGCGACAGCGAATGGTTATCCTGCACGAAATCATAGTCTAACCCGGCCTGTTCCATGCGCGCCTTGTTCCAGCTTTCGCTGAAAAACCCGCGATGATCGCCGAACCGTTGCGGGGTCAGGCGTTTGACGCCGCTCAGGCCTGTGTCTTCAACCAGCATCTCTTAGTCCCTTGCATAAACGTCTTGGTAGCGGATGATGTCATCCTCGCCCAGATAGGCCCCGGTCTGTACCTCGATCAACACCATTGGCACTTTGCCAGGGTTTTCCACCCGGTGCACAGCCCCCAGCGGAATATAAACCGACTGGTTCTCTGTCAGCAGCGTGACCTCTTCGTCGACCGTGACGCGGGCGGTGCCCGACACGACGATCCAGTGCTCGGACCTGTGGTGATGGCTTTGCAAGCTAAGCGCGGCACCGGGATGCACCACGATGCGCTTCACCTGAAACCGCTCGGCCAGCACGAGTGTCTCGAACCAGCCCCAGGGGCGGTGATCCTTGGGAAAGGCCTCTGCCTGTTTGGCGCCCTTTTTGCGCAGGGCGGCGACGGCCAGTTTGACATCCTGCGCGCGGGACGCATCGGCGACCAGCACCGCGTCAGGCATGGCGATGGCCACGATATTGTGCAACCCGATGCCGACCAGTTCCAGCCCCTCGGCCTCGGATCGCAGCAGCGTGTCGTGACACTCAATCGCCAGCGCATCGCCAGAGGCAACCACACCATCGCTATCGGGGACCATCTCGCGCCAGACCGATTGCCAATCGCCCAGATCGGACCAGCCCGCAGAAAACGGCACGACCGACAGGTTGTCGGCCCGTTCCATCACCGCGTAGTCGATGGAAATATCTTCGGCCTTGCCCCAAGGCTCTGGCGCAAGCCGCAAAAACCCAAGATCGGCGCGCCCCTCTTTCACCGACAGCGTGACAGGTTCAATCACCCCGGGCGCGTGGGTCTCGAACGCCTTGAGGATCGTGGCCACCGAAAACAGAAAGATCCCCGCGTTCCACAGATATCGACCCTGATCCAGCATGATCTGCGCATTTTCCGCATCGGGCTTTTCGATGAATCGCACCAGATCCATCGCCGCCTCGCCCTTGGGCGCGGCGTCCAGTTCAAGCCAGCCATAGCCGGTCTCGGCGCGATCGGGCGTGATACCAAAGGTCACCATCCGCCCCTTGCGCGCGACCTCGGATCCCGTCTCAAGTGCTGTGCGAAAGGCGGCATCATCGGGGATCACATGATCAGAAGGCGCGACCAGCATCAGCGCCTCGGGGTCACGTTCGGCCAGCCACAGGGCAGCGGCCAGAACCGCAGGCGCGGTGTTGCGCCCTTGCGGCTCGATCAGCACAGCACCGGGGTCAACGCCCACAGCAGCCAGTTGTTCGGTCACGATAAAGCGGAACTCTGAATTGGTCACCACCACAGGTGCGGCAAAGCCCGCACCGCCCAGACGACGGGCCGAGGCCTGAAACAGGCTTTCCTCACCCAGCAGGGCCGCGAATTGTTTGGGATAACTCTTGCGCGACAGGGGCCACAACCGTGTGCCCGACCCACCGCACAGCAAAACCGGCGTTATCATTTTATGCCCCGCTGTCGCATCATCCAGAAATACGCCCTTGGTATCGACGATCACAACCGTGGGAACAAGCCCAGATGCTCTTTTCCCCCGCCGCAAGGGATCAGATTTAGGGCACTACGCCCAAAGGCGGTCGGACCTTTGCGTTGCGTTTAAAGTCGGGTGAAGGCACAGATTTTCTGATCGCGCGGGTGGTTCCAATCCTCGATCGGGCCCATCCGCCAAGGCAATCCTTCGATCGCCTGTTCCAGATGGAATCGGCGATAGTGAAAGGGATCCCGGTCAGGTTGGGTCACTATATTGCCCGGCGTATGGGTCATGGGATCACGCCAGGGGTGGCTGTCGGGACAGTGGAACAGCGTCATGAAAAAGGTCCCCCCCGGTGTCATCACATCCGCCAGCCGGTCCAGACACAGCCGCAGGTGGTTTTGGGTCAGATGGGTAAAGACCGACAGCGCAAGCGCCATATCAAAGCCTGCCCCAAGGGGCGAGAAATCGAAATCCCCCGAACACAGCAGGTTCGCGCGAGGCAGCTTTTCTGTCAGACCCAGCCCGGCCAGTTCCACATCATACCCCACATCCAGCAAGTCCTGCGACAGATCCGACCCATAGTACTGCCCCGCATTCAGGTAGCGCACAAAATGCACCCCCCCCCGCAAGCAGCCACACCCGATATCCAAGAACCGCATCTGCGGCTGTAACCCTCTGGCCTTCAGATACTCTACCTGCATCAGGCCCAGCTCATCCCACAACCCACCAACCGTGTTGCGATGATGCCCCTCGTTGATCAGGCGCGTGATCCGGGCCCTGTCATAGTAATGGTTGATATGGGCAGGCTCTTTGGTCATGTCTTCGCTCTGGAGTTTGGGGGCTCTGGGGTGTGAGGCCTTGTTCGTGGTGGCGCCATGTCATTTTCCGGTTTCCACCGCAAAACGCATCCAGGCTGCTTTTCAAAAAATACGCGCAATGTTAGCGTCTGACGATATGCAGATATATGACCCGACGAAACCCCTCATCTTCAGCCATATTCCCAAAAGCGCCGGAACCTCGATCCTGCAGCTTTTCAGGACATGGTTTGGCGGGAATTTGCTTTTGCATTATGGCCCAAGCGAAAGGCACGATCTGGCAACTCCGCCTGATCCGCACCGCCCTGTCGCGCTTTATGGGCATTTCAACCGCCAACGCGGCAAGGGGATTGACCAGTGCTACCCCGAGGTGGATCAATTCGTCACCATTCTGCGCGACCCGTGGGAGCGGGTGATCTCTGGCTATTTTTATCGGATACAAACCCCCGACAGGCGGCAAAAATTTCCCAAGGTCGCCGCGATGGACATAGAGGAATATGTCGAGAACTGGCCCTTTGACGATCCTGACTATGGCCCCCCGTCCAGCAATTTTTTACCGCGCCCTTGTGATATGCATAATTTTCGCGACATCCTGAACACCGGGTTCATCGACATCGGCTTTACCAAAGATCTGCCCCGCTCGATGGCCCGTATGGCCAAAGCCCTTGGCGCGCCGTTCACCCCCGACGATCTGCCACATATCAACACGGCTCCGCGCAGCCACCCCGCCCCAGAGCACCTGAAACCGGGCTTTATCAAACGCAATTCGCTGGAATACGCAATTTATGACTACGCAAGAGAACGCTACGGCTGATCCGGCCCTTTCGACCACGCCACAGGTCAGTTTTGTCGTGGCCGGCGCGCAAAAGGCGGGCACGCGCGCGTTGCGAAACTATCTGTCACAACATCCCGATATCGGCCTGTCCCGTGACACGATTCCAGAGACCCATTTCTTTGACCAGCATGCGAAAGAGGCCGAGGCGGGGCGCTATGACATCTATCACGCCAACTTCGACGCCGAGGCCCTGCGCAAGCCTGCCGTGGGGGATGTGACCCCGCTCTATATCTTTGATCCCGCCATTCTGCCCCGGATCCGGCGCTATAATCCGGGGATGAAGATCATCGTCCTGCTGCGCGATCCTGTGGCGCGCGCCTATTCGCAATGGGCGATGCAACATGACCTCGGCCTCGAACGCCGGGCCTTTGTCGCCGCGCTTTTGCACGAGCTTTACTGGTTTTGCAGATATGGCCAGCATATCCTGTTTTCCTATGTTCAAAGAGGTCTCTATGCGGGGCAGATCACCCGGCTTTTGACACAATTTCCGCCAGAACAGTGTCTGATTTTACGCACCGAAGACCTGCGCGTCGCCCATGCACAGACCCTGGCCCGCATCCACCGGTTTCTGGGCGTTTGCGTCCAAGAGGCCCCCCCCCCGAAAACCGTCCATTCCCGGTCTTATCCTGCGATTTCGCCCCCCCTGCGCTGGGTTCTGCGGCAGGTGTTCCGGCGCGATATTCGCAAGCTTGAACAGATGTTGGGCTGGGATTGCCGGGACTGGCGCGCGCCTCTGCCCTAAGGCCAGCCGCGCTGAGTCAGCCCCTGAGTCTGGTCAGTCTTGCCTGTGCAGCAGCGCCTCTACGGCATCCAGACGCGCCCTTAGCACGGCGTTCTCTTCGCTCAGCGCCTTGATCGCGGCCAGCGCGACACCGCTGGTGTCAATCGTCGAAATCCCGGTCGGGCCAGCGCCGGTTTCAAAGGCGGCGTAGAAATCCTGCGCCATCGGGCCGATGTGACGGATGCCGCGTTCGGCGTCAGATTTATAGGTCCAGGCGCTGATCGGCAGGGCGGCGAGTTTGTCGAGGATCTCATTGTGATCGACGGGCACGATGGCCATCTTGTTGTTTTTGTCCGAATTCTGCGTCAGCGCGCCACCAATGGTCATATTGCCCGCTGCATCCACGATCATCACGTTGTTGGCCTCGACGCGTTCCTGCAACACGAATGTATTGCCCGCAGAGATCGACCAATCCCCGGTCTGCGCCGCATTGCATGCGCCCTTCATCTGCAGGCGCGGACGCCCGCCCGCGTTGTCCAGAAACATCAGGCTG
>CALGTJ010000174.1 GCA_937901435.1 uncultured Rhodobacter sp.
GCGAAACAGAGATCGCGCTTAGGGTGTCATCCTGCCCCCTACCGGATTCTACCCCCAGATGCAGGTTCTGACGACAAAGTGGCATTTTAGCCTGACGGGCATCCGGCCAAAATCAAGATGGGGCCCTTGGGCTGAACAGGGAACCGGGACAGGCGAAGAGTGGGCAGGGTGGCTGCACCAGAGAGCTAGGGCCCAGAGAGTTAAGGCCCAGATGCAAGCCCCCTATTTCAAACGGATGGTATCCTGTGTCTCGACAAACCAGGCATAGGCCTGTTCGATCCCTGCCTTCAGCTCGATCTTTGCGCGCCATCCAAGCCGCGCCAGCCGGGACACGTCCATCAGTTTGCGCGGGGTGCCATCGGGTTTTGTTGCGTCAAAGGTCAGTTTGCCTTTGAACCCGGTGGTCTGGGCGATGATCTCTGCCAGGTCCCGGATCGTTACGTCTGTCCCTGTGCCGACGTTGATGTGGCTCAGCATCGGTTCGGTTTCACGGTCATAGATGTCTTTGGGCAGGTCAAGCACGAACAGGCTGGCCTCGGCCATGTCATCCACATGCAGGAATTCCCGCATGGGCGTGCCAGAGCCCCAGACCACGACCTCGTCCGCCTGCTCTTGGGCGGCGATGTGAAAGCGGCGGATCAGGGCGGGCACCACATGGCTGTTTTCGGGGTGAAAATTGTCACCGGGCCCGTAAAGGTTGGTTGGCATCACAGAGCGATAGTCACAGCCATATTGCCGGTTATAGCTTTCGCACAGCTTGATGCCGGCGATCTTTGCAATGGCGTAGGGTTCGTTCGTGGCCTCAAGCGTCCCGGTCAGCAGCGCGTCTTCGCGCATTGGCTGTGGGGCGAATTTTGGATAGATGCAGGACGATCCCAGTTGCAGCAGCTTTTGCACACCCGCGGCATGGGCCTCGTGGATGACATTGCATTCGATCATCAGGTTGTCGCGGATGAATTCGGCAGGGTAGGAATTGTTGGCCATGATCCCGCCGACCTTTGCAGCGGCCAGAATGACAAGATCCGGCCGCTCGGCCTGCATGAAATCGCGCACGGCCACCTGATTGGTCAGGTCCAGCTCTGCACTGGTGCGGGTGATGATCTCATCCGTGCCGCGTGCGTTCAGAAGGCGCAGGATCGCGCCTCCGACCATGCCCCGGTGTCCGGCGATGTAAATGCGGGCCATTGTGCTTATCCTTCCAGGCTGACGGGCAAATCAAGGCCGTGCTCTTTCAGAACGGCCACCCGGCGCGCGGCTTTCAGATCCTCGACCACCATCTCGGCGCACATCTCTTGCGCTGTGATCTCTGGCACCCAGCCAAGGCGTTCCTTGGCCCGGGACGGATCCCCCAACAGTGTTTCCACCTCGGCGGGGCGGAAGTAGCGCGGGTCGACCCGCATGACCACATCACCGGGTTTGATGGCAGGCGCGATGGTGTTGTCGACAGATTTGACGGTCGCGATTTCATCGACGCCTTCGCCCGAGAATTCCAGCTCTATCGATAGTTCCTTGGCGGTCCACTGGATGAATTCACGCACCGAGTACTGAACACCTGTGGCGATGACAAAGTCTTCGGGGTTGTCTTGTTGCAGCATCATCCACTGCATCCGCACATAGTCCTTGGCATGTCCCCAGTCGCGCAGGGCATCGATGTTGCCCATATACAGGCAAGGTTCAAGACCAATGGCGATGTTGGACAATCCGCGGGTGATCTTGCGGGTGACAAAGGTTTCGCCCCGGCGCGGGGACTCGTGGTTAAAGAGCACCCCGTTACAGGCATACATCCCATAGCTTTCGCGGTAGTTGACCGTGATCCAATAGGCATAAAGCTTGGCCACCGCATAGGGCGAGCGGGGATAGAAGGGGGTCGTTTCCTTTTGGGGGACCTCTTGCACCAGCCCATAAAGTTCCGAGGTCGAGGCCTGATAGAACCGGGTCTTGGTGTTCAGCCCAAGGAAACGGATCGCCTCGAGCAGGCGCAATGTGCCCATGCCATCCACATCGGCGGTGTATTCGGGGGCCTCGAAACTGACGGCAACATGGGACTGGGCGCCAAGGTTGTAGACTTCGTCAGGCTCGATATCGCGCATGATCCGCGTCAGGTTCGACGAGTCTGTCAAATCGCCGTAATGCAGTTTCAGCCGCGCCTTGTCGACATGGGGATCCTCATAGATGTGATCGACACGCTGGGTGTTGAACAGAGAGGCCCGGCGTTTGATGCCGTGAACTTCATACCCTTTTTCCAAAAGAAATTCGGCCAGATAAGAGCCATCCTGCCCAGTAATTCCGGTGATCAGAGCTTTTTTCATGAATCTTCACTCGCTTTAGGTCTTTCAGGGATGAACACGGTCTCGTGCCCGGTCATTTTTTGAATTCGCGTCGTAGTTTTCCAAGAATGGCGGACATATCCCAACGCGTCAGCGCGTGCTCGCGCCCGGTTTGCCCCATCTGTTTGCGCTGTTCAGGAGTGTCCAGAAGCCGGGCCAAGGCAGCGGCGGCGGCGGGCGCGTCCCCCGGTGGCACAAGAACACCAGCGCCCATGACCTCTTGACCCAAGGCGGTCTCTGGATGGGCGGTGGCCAGCACCGGGCGGCCAGAGGCCAGCATATTGGTCAGTTTCGATGGCAAGACCAGATCGGCGGCCCCGGCGATCTGCGGCAGCAAATGAACGTCCGCGATGCCCAGAAGATCGCTGAGCCGGTCCAGAGGTTGCAGAGGCAGAAACGTGATGGAGATATAGCTGAAAGTTGGTGATGGCCCCTGAGGGGCGGCATATCATGGCGTTG
>CALGTJ010000175.1 GCA_937901435.1 uncultured Rhodobacter sp.
GCTCCACTGGGCGGATCTGTCAGGGCGACGACGGCCACAGTGCGCCCCAAACGGGCGGCATCGTCCAGCAGTGCTTCGATCCGATCCACCCGCCGTTGCCAGTCGCGCGCATCGGCCCAGGTGCCATCAACCAAGACCAGCAGAGGTCCGGTGCCGGCTGTGTCGTCCTTGGGGTTCAGCACGGGCCCCGCAAAGCCAAGGATGATCGCCGCCACGGCCAACATCCGCAAAAGCAACAACCACCACGGGGTCTTGTCGGTCTGTGTTTCATCGTCCAGCAGCCCCAGCAACAGCGCCACACCGGGAAAGCGACGACGGATAGGTGCAGGCGGCACGGCGCGCAGCAGCAGCCACAGGATCGGCAGGGCCAGCAGGCCCAATAAAAGCCAAGGCGCGGTAAATCCTATGCCAGCAATGGTAAACATCAGTTTCGCTTCTCCAATGCGCCGTACAGCCAAAGCAACGCCGATTGCGCGCTGGCATCCGTGTGATGGCACGCATAGCGCCAATCGGTTGCGCGGACCAAATCGGCCAGTTGCCCTTTGCGCTCGGCCAAGCGTTCCAGATAGCGGTCGCGCAAGTCTCCGGCCTTCAGCGTTTCGTGACGGACGGTGCCGCCCATGGATTCAAAGATCGTGCGCCCGTCAAAGGGAAAAGCTTCTTCTTGTGGGTCAAGGATTTGATACAAAACGCCTTTTACCCCACGATCGGCCGCGCGGGTCAATTGCGCCTCGACCGCTTTGATATCGCCCATAAAGTCAGAGACGAACATCGCCCGGCTGTGCGGCGGCATGATGCGAATGATCGGGGCACCAAAGTCTTCAGCCTCGGCCTGGGCAGTGAATTGTTGCGCGATGCGCAGCAATTGCAACTGGCTGGACCGGGGTGGCGTGCCAAGGGCTGCCAGCGCCACACGCTCGCCGCCATTGATTAACAAGACCGACATGGCCATCGCCAAAAGCCGCGCCCTGTCCGCCTTGGTGGCGAGGTTCTTGTCAGAGGAAAAGTCCATTGACTGGGCCTCATCCACCCAGATCAGCACAGATTGCGTGGTTTGCCATTCCTTTTCGCGCACGAAATGCGCGTCAGACCGACCAGAGCGACGCCAATCGATCAGCCGCGCCTCGTCCCCGCCACGTGCCGGGCGATATTGCCAAAACTCATCGCCCATACCCGCCCGGCGACGTCCATGCACCCCAAGGTTTACTGCCTGTGCCAAATGCTCTGCCGCCGCCAAAAGCGGGGGCAGCGGTCCGGCCAGCGTTTCGGCGCGTTGGCGAAGTTGGGCAGGCGTCTGGCTCACGCTGCGGCCTCAACCCGCGTGATGCGCTCGGCAACTGTGTCAATCAGGGTCGACAGGCTTTCTCCGCGTGCGCGCGCCGCAAAGGTCAGCGCCATACGGTGGCTAAGAACCGGGCGCGCCATGGCCAAAACGTCTTCGGCAGAAGGCGCAAGACGACCCTGCAACAAGGCCCGCGCACGCACCGTCAGCATCAAACCCTGCGCCGCGCGTGGCCCCGGCCCCCAGCCCACGGACTGGTTCACGAGATCGGGGGCGTCAGGTTCACCGGGACGGCAGGCACGGACCAGATCAAGGATCAGTTCCATCACCGCATCGCCCACCGGCATCCGGCGCACCAGTTTTTGCGCGGCGATCAGTTCATCAACCGTAAAGACCGCATGCGCCTGGTCATCAGCCACACCGGTTGTGGCCAGCAGAATGTCGCGCTCGGCGGCGCGGTCGGGGTATTCGACGTCGATCTGCACCAGAAAGCGGTCAAGCTGCGCCTCGGGCAGCGGATAGGTGCCCTCTTGTTCAATCGGGTTTTGCGTGGCGAGCACATGGAAAGGGGCGGGCAGCGGATGTGGTTTACCCGCAATCGTCACCGATTTTTCCTGCATCGCCTGTAGCAGCGCGGATTGTGTTCGAGGGCTGGCGCGGTTGATTTCGTCCGCCATCAAGAGCTGGCAAAAGACCGGACCCTGAATAAATTTGAACGCCCGGCTGCCATCGGCCCCGGTTTCCAGCACCTCAGACCCGAGGATATCCGCAGGCATCAGGTCAGGCGTGAACTGCACCCGCGCCTCGTTCAGGCCCATGACAGTGCCCAGCGTTTCCACCAGACGCGTCTTGCCCAACCCCGGCAGGCCGATCAACAGACCGTGCCCGCCGCAGACCAAAGTGGCCAGCACAAGGTCCACGACCTTCTTTTGCCCGATGAAGCGTTTTGTAATCGACGCCTCGGCCTCGGCCATTTTCGCGCCGAGCGCTTCGATTTCGGCCACTAAGTTTTCCGGATCGGCCATGACAATGCTCCATCAAGGTGTTTATCTGACAAGTGTTATACTTACTTAGTATCAGGACCTATTGCGAAAAGCACAAATGGCAAAACGAATGTCAGGACAAAACATTGTGAAACCCTCGGCGGAAAGCCTCGCAACAGCGGCAAAAGCGGCGGTAAAACGCGGACCCGCTCCTGTTCAACTCTGGAATCCGCCGTTTTGTGGCGATCTGGACATGCGGATCGCTCGGGATGGGACGTGGTTTTACCTCGGCACGCCCATTGGGCGTCCTGGATTGGTGAAATTGTTCTCTTCCATCCTGCGCCGGGATGGTGATGCCTATTTTTTGGTCACTCCGGTTGAAAAAGTTGGCATCACGGTGGATGACGCCCCCTTTGTTGCCGTCGACTTTGACGTCACAGGCTGCGGTCAGGATCAAGTGCTGACCTTTACCACACATGTAGAGGATGTAGTCACCGCCGGGCCGGACCACCCGATCCGGGTAGAGCGTGACCCGGATACCGGCGAGCCGTCACCCTATGTTCACGTCCGCGCGAATCTAGAGGCCCTGATCGACCGCAAAAGCTTTTACCGATTGGTCGATATTGGCGAAACACATGCGATAGAGGGCAAAGACTGGTTCGGTCTTTGGTCCTCTGGTCGCTTCTTTCCGATCATTCCCGCGAAAGACTTGGCCTAAGGGATATTGCTTGAAAAGAGGGTAACATTTTCACTTTTCAAAACAATACAGCATAAATTTCACGCATTAATTGCATTTTCGGTCTGGGAGACACTTTAAGAGTAATTACTCACCCCCTCTTGCGCGGTTTGTTGATCTCTGAATCAATGAGGGA
>CALGTJ010000176.1 GCA_937901435.1 uncultured Rhodobacter sp.
CGGCGGCGACCTGTAGCCGTGCCCAAGACGTACCCACATCCTGACGCACCAGAACCACCGATTGCAGCAGGGCGGCACGCGCCGCATCGCGACGTGACGCCGCCTGACGCGCCAGAGCACGCAGGCGACCCCCTTGATAAATCGGAACATTCAACTGCAACGAGCCCTGAAACGAGCTTTCAAAGCTATCGTCAAAGTTTACATTCGCCGACGAGGTGACAGAGGGGCCCATCGCCGCTTTGGCACGCTTGATATTCGCCTCGGCGACGTTCACATCATGTTGGGCCTCGTCAATCGACGGGTGATTGCGCTCTGCCAAAGCCTTGGCCGCGTTTTCAGTCTTTGCGACTATCGGCGGTGCCGCGGGCCAGCGCAAATTGCCCGGTGCGCGTCCGACGGCCGCCATATAAGATTCGCGTGCAATTTCCAGATCTCCGACCGCAGAGGCAAGATTGCCACGTGACGCGGCCAGACGGGCCTCGGCGATTGCCACATCAGTACGCGTCACTTCGCCCACTTCGAACCGGTCCCGCGCCGCCCGCAGCTCCTGCGTGATCACCCGCACGTTGCTTTGCCCCAAGGACACGGCCTGTGCTGCGCGAATGACCTCCATATAGGACGTAACGGTGTTCAGCAGAACGCGCTGTTCAAGCTGTAACAAAGCACTGCGCAGACCAAGAATCGTCTCTTTTGCCGCATCAATCGCGTAGCGGGACTGGCCATTATCGAACAAAGTCAATGACATACCAAGCTGATGTGTCGTGTTCCAGTTGTCCAGATCGACACCCGTCGAGGACCGCGCCGGAGAGTTGAAATTGGTTACGAACCGGATAACGGGCAATAGCGACGACCGCTCTACAACCACATCTTCATCTGCGGCCCGCAACAAGGCGCGGTTTTGCTCGAGAAGGTTAGAGTTCTGATACGCAAGGATAAACGCATCCGTCAGCGTTTCGGCCTGCGCCGCACTGAACGTTGCAAAACTGACTGCGGCCAGCAGCGACCGCCTTATCCAAACCCGCATACCGCGCCCTATTCCAGAATACATAATGCTTTGAACCATTAAATAGCGCCCCGCGCCAATTTTTCATCTGCTTGTCAAAACTGGAAAGCGGGTGTGTTGTAAAAACCCGGCAGTATCGGGGCCGTCGCGTTAAAAGCAGACCGCCAACTTATCTTGTCGCCTGTTTTCAGGCCAATCTTGCATGTGCCCAGGTTGCCCTCGATCATCAGACATGCAATGCGCCCGCCCTCTTTAAGCTGCGCAACAAGCGAGTCGGGCAACATCTCTGCCCCGCCTTGCAGGACGATCACGTCATAGGGACCATGCTGTGGCGCCCCGTCCGCCAAAGGCGCGGTGATCACTGCCACGTTGTCGACCCCCGCTGCCCCAAGGGACGATTCCGCCTCTGCTGCCATGGTAGCGTCTTCTTCGACAGCCACAACGGCCTGCGCAAGCTGTGCGATCACAGCCGCAGAATACCCCAGCCCACAGCCCAGATCGAGCACCAGCTCGCTCGGCTGAATATCCAATGCATCCAACATCTTGGCCAGCACCCGAGGCTCTATCATGGCACGCCCGCCGCCCAAATTCAGCAGCCCGTCCATATAGGCCGTCAGACGCAGGGACGCGGGAACATATTGCTCTCGCGGCACCGTCAGCATCGCGTCGATGATCGGGAACTTCGTGACATCGGATGGCCGGATCTGCGTGTCGACCATCATTGTGCGTTGGGAGGTGAAATCTGCCATGTACCGCGCTCTTTGAGTTAGCTGTGCCGCTTGAGTTACACGAATTGCCTCGGGCGACAATAATCAAAGCCCATTAATAAGACATAATCGCCCGCATCAAAAGGACTTGCAGTGCGTAAAACGCCGCCAAACACGCATTCCGGCCCTTGCCTGCCCCGCAGCCTTGGTTTAAACGACCCATACACTGCGGCGAGTTGGCGGAGTGGTGACGCAGCGGATTGCAAATCCGTCCACACCGGTTCGATTCCGGTACTCGCCTCCAATAAAATCAATGACATAGCAGACTTTCCTCACGCAAAAAAGCGTTGCACACCTGATACACACTGTACACACCGAGCGCGCTGCAGATTCGCTGTGTTGAACAGGGCGTTTGGGGGGCTGATGTGAGGGGTGTTTTTTTGAGCTTTTGTTGGGGCGACTCACAGCGCTGAACACAGTAATTCGTGTTTGACGCCCGCCCTCATAATAAGAGGTGGTCCTAGTTCTTCGACCACTTTGCGGCCCTGTTAAGGTGGATC
>CALGTJ010000177.1 GCA_937901435.1 uncultured Rhodobacter sp.
CACGATCATATCAACCCCCGCGTCGATCAGCATTTCAGAGCGTTCAAAGCCCGCATCCCCCACCGTGGTCGCCGCCGCCACGCGCAGACGGCCCAGTGGATCCATACAGGCCTGCGGGTTCAGCACGGCCATTTCCGAATCTTTCAGGGTCAAAAGCCCGGTCAGCTTGCCATTGCCATCCGTCACCAGCAGCTTTTCCAGACGGCGCGCGCGCATCATGCTTTTGGCCTCGTCCAGATCAGCGGGTTCGGTCAGCATCGCCAGATTTTGCGAGGTCATCATCACCCGCACCGGCGTGTCGTCATCACTGGCAAAGCGCATGTCGCGGTTGGTCACGATCCCCATCACGCGGCCTTTGTCATCAACCACCGGAAAGCCTGTGACGCGATACCGGTCCTGCAAGGCTTTGGCGTCCGCCAGCGTCTGGTCGGCGCGCAGCGTGATCGGGTTATAGACGATCCCGCTGACAAAGCGTTTGACCCGGCGCACCTCAAGCGATTGCTGTTCAGAGGTCAGGTTCCGGTGGATCACGCCCATCCCGCCAGCCTGTGCCATGGCGATGGCCATGCGCGCCTCTGTGACGGTGTCCATCGCAGAGCTGAGCAGAGGGATATTCAACCCGATCGCCTGCGTCACAAATGTGCGCGTATCAGCCGTTGATGGCAGCACGTTTGACGCGGCTGGAACCAGTAAAACATCGTCGAAGGTTAACGCCTCGCGAATCTCCATGAGCCTGCTCCTTGGGAGTTTTCGTTTGACGGCTCCCTATTTCACGGGGCGCGCGGAATGAAAAGAGGGCAAATGGCCCTAAGCCAAGGCGGCCTTGGTCACGACGGCCAGTTTGCCTGACACCCAAAGCCGCAGAACCCGGATCGCGATCAGCGCAATAAGCACCGTGGCCCCCAGTAAAAAGCCAAGCCCGGCGGCAGCCATACCGATACCCGTGCTTTGCCCGCTGAGGTTCAGCAGAGCAATGCAATAGGCGGCCAGAGGAAAGGTAAATGCGCTCCACAATGGGCTGAAGCCGCCCTGCGTCAGCCATTTGCGTTTCAGGACCAGCGCGACCAGGATCAAGCTTGCCACGACCGCAAAGACGACGGCCAGTTTTGGGTGCCCCAAAGCGGTGGCCACCGTGCTGAACAGGCTGACGGGCGCAAGGTGGATCGCCATCAACGGGCGCAGCGGTGGCGGCGTGTCCCGGATATGCGGCAGGCTGGTGATATAGATCACCAACGACAGGATTACCGTCAGCGACAAGATCACATAGGACAGGCTGGTCAGGCCCAAAGGCACCGCCGAAATCGGCCCCACGATAAAGGCCACAAAGGCCAGATGCCACGAGGGCATGACATGGCGTTGCTCTGGCGGCAGGGCCAGAATGATGCGGACCGCCATCACAGCCAGCACCGCGTGCCCCACAAGACCCAGCCCCAGCGACAGCAGTGCAAACCCGGTCGAGACCGGCTGCAACATAACCGCCATCAACAAAAAACCGATGGTCAGCGCCCCGACCCCGGCGCGTCCGGGCACGCTGGCCATGTCCTGCGCGACAACGCCCGGTCTGGCGAGGGTCTTGGCCACGTAGGACAGCGCCCCGATCAGATTAAGTGCCAGCGTGCCCCATAACAGCACCTCGCCGATCCAGCCGGGCAGCGCAAACACCTCTGCCGCCCTGCGCCAGCTCAATCCCAGCCCGAACAATCCAAGAAAGGCCGGAAAAATCGCGGGCGGTGTGCTGCGCCAGGAGGCTTGAGACAAAAGAGAGGGCATGGGCGGCTCGCTATGCTGAAATGAAGACCGGAAATCCAGAAGATCTACCTGCGCCCATCCGACAGATTTGGCAAGCCAGCGAACGCCTTGTGCAGGGCGCGGGTTTGGTCAATGCTGCGCAAAATCACTGGGAGCATCAGATGAGCGGACATGGCTATGAAACCGGGCGGCTGAACCTGCCTTTCACCGGCATCTGCACCTTCGCCAAAAAGCCCTATGTGGACGACTGGCGCAAGATTGACGCCGATGTGGCCATTCTTGGCGCGCCCTATGACTTTGGCACGCAATGGCGGCCCGGTGCGCGCTTTGGTCCGCGGGCGGTGCGCGAGGCCTCGACGCTGTTTTCCTTTGGCCATGCAGGCGCTTACGATCACGAGGACGACGCCACCTATCTGGGCGAGGACGTGCGCATTGTCGATATTGGCGACGCGGATATCATCCACACCGACACGATCAACAGCCACGCCAATATCCGCACCGGGGTCACCGCCTGCCTCGATGCAGGCGCGTTGCCGGTTGTCATTGGTGGCGATCACTCGATCAATATCCCCTGTATCGAGGCCTTTGACGGGCATGGCGATCTGCATATCCTGCAAATCGACGCCCATCTGGACTTTGTCGATGAACGCCACGGCGTGCGCTTTGGTCACGGCAATCCGATGCGGCGTGCGGCGGAAAAACAATTTGTGACCGGCTTGACCCAGCTTGGCATCCGCAACGTCAGTTCCACTGCGCGCGAAGGCTACGAGGCCGCGCGCACCATGGGTTCGAGCATTCTCAGCGTGCGGCAGGTGCGGCGCGCGGGTGTCGCGGGCGCACTGGCCAGCATCCCCAAGGGCGCGCGGGTCTATGTGACCATCGACATTGACGCCTTCTGCCCCTCTATTGCGCCGGGCACTGGCACGCCCAGCCACGGCGGCTTTCTGTATTACGAGGTTCTGGAGTTGCTGAAGGCGGTCGCGCAAAGCCACGAGGTGGTGGGCATTGATCTGGTCGAGGTTGCGCCCGATTACGACCCCACCGGATCGACGGCGATCCTTGCCGCGCAACTGCTGATGAACCTCCTCGGCTTCATCTTTCATGCGCGCCGGGCTGGCGGATCTCGTTGAAGGCGTCGCAATGGTCGGCGACGGCGCGTGCCATTTGTTTTTCCCGCCTGCCTTTGACGTTTTCATTTTGGAAAACATTGGTAGGGTATAAAAAGTCTCAAAAGAGATACAAAGACCATGCCACAGCATAATTCCCTATCCCTCGCAGCCGTTTGCACCCTGTTTGCCACGCTTGCGCAGGCGCAAAGCCTGCCGTTCAGCGTCCAGACCTAGGGGCGATTGTCCTTTGGATACAGCGACCGCACCACGGGCGCGGATGCGTTTCTGGTGGGCGATGCGACGCTGCGACTGGATTTCTCTGGCCTCACCTCTGGATCTGACTCTGGCCTCCCTCTTGGGCTGGAGATCGGTCTGTACGGGCGGGCCGATGCGCTGGATACGCCCCATGAAACCTACGGCGCGCTGACATGGGACCTGCCCGGAGGCGGTCGTTTTCTGGCTGGCGTGCCGCGCCCCGCCTATGACAGTTTTGCGGTCTCGGCGATAGAGCGTCACTTTCCCGCGCTCGGCGTGGATCGCGCCACGCTGACCCGCAGCGAAGCCACTTCTGGCGCGATGTTTGCCAATTACCTGCCCTTCGGCGCGCGGTTTCAGAATGAGGCCGCCGGTCTGCGCTATGCAACCTCTGTGCATCGCGCAGACAATGTGGACCGCACCATCGCCAGTTTTGGCCTTGCGCGCGACATGGGGAATTGGACGATTGAGGGCGCGATAGAGGCAAGTTTTGGGGCCTCGACCGAGATCGGCGGCAAGATGCAACTGCATGGCACCCTTGGATCTGTCAGCGGTGGCATCGGATATTACGCCCCCGGTGCGGTCGCAGGCCCGGACCTGTTCGAGGCCTTCGCCTCTTTTGATCCCATCGCGCGGCTGACCCTGTCGGGCGTGGTGCAATTGCCCGTCAACAGCGCCAGCAATCCGACTTTGGGGGTATCCGCGCGCTATGCGGCACGTGACGATCTTGGTATCGTCCTTGGCGTGGTGTCAGATGCGGGCGCAGATACGGCTGTCAGCGCCTTTTTAGACTGGACGTTTTAACGCGTCTAGCCAATGACTTACCGCCCGGACTTAAAGCTTAGACAGCACCCAGTCTTTGCAGACGTGCTGCGCGCAGGCGGGCAAAATCGTCCCCCGCGTGATAGCTGGAGCGGGTCAGCGGTGTGGCCGAGACCATCAGAAAGCCTTTGCCAAAGGCGGCTTTTTCATAGGTCGCGAACTCTTCTGGCGTGACGAAGCGATCCAGCGCGTGATGCTTGGGCGTGGGTTGCAGGTATTGCCCGATGGTCAGAAAATCGATGTCAGCGGCGCGCATGTCGTCCATGACTTGCAGAACCGCCTGACGATCCTCACCCAGTCCCACCATGATGCCGGATTTGGTGAACATCGAGGGATCAATCTCTTTCACTCGCTGCAGCAGCCGCAGCGAATGGAAATAGCGCGCACCGGGGCGCACCTCTGGATAGAGGCCCGGAACGGTTTCAAGGTTGTGGTTGAACACATCAGGTCTTGCCGCAACAACCACCTCTAACGCACTGGGATCGCAACGGATAAAGTCAGGCGTCAGGATTTCAATCGTCGTTTCCGGCGCTTGGCGGCGGATCGCGCGGATCGTTTGCGCAAAATGTTCGGCCCCGCCATCCTCGACGTCATCGCGGTCAACCGAGGTGATCACCACATGGTTCAGCCCCAGCTTTTTCACCGCATCGGCCACGCGGCCCGGTTCAAACACATCCAGTGCCTCTGGCGGCTTGCCCGTGGCGATGTTGCAAAAGGTGCAGGCTCGGGTGCAGACTTCGCCCATGATCATCATCGTGGCGTGGCCCTGCGACCAGCATTCTCCCACATTGGGACATCCCGCCTCTTCGCAGACCGTGACCAGCTTGTGCTCTCGCATGATGTCGCGGGTCTGTTTATAGCCGGCAGAGGTCGGGGCCTTGACGCGAATCCAATCCGGCTTGCGCGGCTGGGCGTTGTCGGGGCGTCGCGCCTTTTCGGGATGGCGCTGCTCGGGGATTTTCAGGTCGCGCGTGCTCATCTAAAGGTTCCTTGCGTGGGTATCAGAGATGTAACGCGTCACCACGGTGATGTCCAATTTCACACTCTCATTTACGGAATGCGTAGCACGCATAGGTAAAGACTTCACCGGGTTATGCCGCTTGATCTGCCATTTGATCTGCAAGGGCTTTCTGCACCGTCGCGCGCGTCAGCATCATGGCGCGATGGGCCAGAACCTTGGGCAGCGGCGCAGGGTCAACGCCATCGCCATCAATCCAGCGCGACACGGTGAACAGATAGGGATCGGCGATGCTATAGGTGTCGCCCATGACATAGGGGCCCCTAAGATAAGTGTCTTCCACATAGGCGAATGCCGCGCCGACGCTTTCGGGGATCTTGGCGCGCATAGCGTTGATCGCCTCTGTATTGGCCGGATCCACCCAGCGGTGGCCGCGCATCCGGTGGGCGTGGGCCACATGCAGGGTCGAGGCGATGTAGCTGCAAAACTCTTGAAGGCGGGCGAATTCATACGGATCGGTCGGGGCAAGCCCGGCCTCTGGATGGGTTTGTGCGATATAGGCTAGGATCGCGGGTGTTTCGGTCAGGCTGCCGGACGGCGTCACCAGCGTCGGCACCCGGCCCTTTGGGTTCAACACCAGATACGCGCCGCCCTGATGCGCGCCACCCGCGATGTCCAGTCGGTGCAGGCGCAGATCGACACCCGCGTCCAGCAAGGCGATATGCGAGGCGAGGGAAATCGTTTCCCACTCATAAAAGAAATCCCACATCGACGCTACTCCTATTCTTCGCCCCGCAAATGGGTAGGCCGAAATGCGCAATGTGACAATGGGTTTCGCGCTGGCCCGAACCGGGCCAAGCACGGTATCTTTGGAAAAATGACCTATCCGATCATATTGTTACGCCCGGTTTCTCCATAATGGCGGCTAAGACGTTGCAGCGCGATTTTCAACACGATTTTACCAGAGCGCGCCGACCAGCCCATGCGCTTTTCGGCCTGTTCCATGCCCTCAAGGAAACAACAGCAGCGCAAGACCATGTCGCCCAGACCCGGCCCCAGATCACGCAGGGCCAGCGCCACACGGCTGCGCGCATCCTCTGGACCAGTGC
>CALGTJ010000178.1 GCA_937901435.1 uncultured Rhodobacter sp.
AAGGCCGCATAAATGAGTTGAGAGACCGGAACGTAACCGTGACAAGACCAGTCTGAACTCACCCAGCCGCCATGATGGTCCGTTGATTTCAGCGATTTTATACACAGTCAGGCGAATTCGACCGACTGCACACTATGTTGAGTACTATAGTTGGGCCCAGTGGTTGCCGATGTATGTTACCGCGACCATTCCAATGAGTTCGCCAAAGACTTGGCCTGATACCAAGCGCATGCAACGCAAGATTGAAACCATAAAAGTGATCCATAAGGTTCTTGCGAATGGGAATTCTATATTGCTTTTTCCCGCCGGTAAAATTCGTACAGAACCCAAAGAGGTCGTCGCCCCTTATTTGAGCGGAGTGTATGAAATCCTGCGGGCCGAACCCAATATCCCGGTCATTCTGCTTAGGCTGGATGGCCTCGGCAAGTTCCAATTCGCAAAATACGATGGATTTTGGAGCTTCCTTGGTCTCAAAAACGGGCGTCGGCATATTAACGTCGATATCAGGCCGGTCACCGATCTTGATCCATCAATGAGCCTCGTAGAGTTCAATATAAAGCTGGAGGAGTTGCTTAATCGCCCTATCGAGGCTGCATTTCCCAACACATGAACCAGCTGCACGGGATAATCTGTCGGAGAGAGAAATCGTGTTTCTCGATCTGATCTATGGGTTCTGTTCGTTGAATTCATACACTTTATTGAGATAGATCAGACAGGGACCGAGACCATCATCGCGGACCTGCCATTCCGTAATGACATAAGCCCAGGCGTAATTGCCGGTTTTGGCCACATGCACAGGAAAGTTTGGATCGCTACAGGCGGAAACCGCATAGCCGCAATGATCCCCACGCCATGTCGTCACACCGATCTGATTTCCGGGTTCTGACCCATAGCCGTTGCCAGTTTCATCGTACCAACAGGTCAGAGTGCTTGCGAGGGCAGGGAACGTGCTTGCGATCAGCAATAGGGGCGATAAAAACTTCATTTCAATTTTGCTCCCAAGGGATGTTTGACGCCCACTTTGATGTCACTCGTTGGATTCTTTCCAGTTTTGGCCTTTGTCGATCTTTTTCCAAGGTATTCTTTTGAAGGGGTGCTATGCTGCCAAAAGGCTTCCTGCCTTTCACGCGGGTGCAACAATATGTCTGTTTGCTGCGAAATCGCTGTTTTCTAAATGTTCTGATTGAGGCCCTTGGCGCCGGCTCAATCCGCCTGAACAGCCAAACAGTCGAGCCGCATTGGTTTACCAATTTCCTTTGGTTTTGAAAATAATCGATATTTTTTGATCACAAGCGCATATTTTCTTGCCAAATGACATATCGGAATGCAAAGCTACCACAGGTTAAGCGGTGGTTTGGTTGACCAATTTGTCAGCTGTGAAGGAGAGCCACCACAGAACAAGCCAGATAAAATGAAGGCGCAGGCGGGCACGGGCCAAGAACTTGGCGACGATCGTCTGAGCCCCAGGGAAAAGATCAAAAGACAAATAGAAGTGCGGGCCCAGAGACATCTTGAGACACCGCGCCGTCACAACGCTGACACCATAAGGGAGAAGACCATGACCAAAGACACCACAGGCGGCCTTGATCGCCGCAAATTTCTGTCGGGCGCGGTGGGCGTTGCCGGACTGTCTGCGATGCAGATCACGATACCCGGAACGGCCTTTGCGCAAAGCTACCCTATGCGTCCCATCACGCTGGTTGTGATGTATGCGGCAGGCGGTGGTACAGACACCATCATGCGCAAACTGGCCGAGGAAATGGCCGCCGCAAAGGGCTGGACCATCAATGTCGCAAACCGCCCCGGAGCGGTTGGGGGCGTTGCCACACAGTTTGTCACTGCGGCGCGCCCGGACGGGTATACGCTGTTGGGCGGGGCCAATTATAACCGCTTTGTGCGCGTTCTGGGTCATGCGGAATTCACCCCTTGGGAAGACTGGGTCACGATGAAGGCGGCCAATGCGCTTGCCAGCTGGTCGGTGCGCAACGACAGCCCGTTTCAGACCATGGAAGACGCGATTGCGGCGGCCAAGGCCAATCCGGGATCGGTGTCGATTTCGACCTCTGGTACGGGCGGCGTCTGGCATGAACTGGCGCTGATTATCGCCAATATGGCCGGGATGGAGCTTAAATATGTCCCTTACAAAGGCGGAAAGCCTGCCACGCTGGCCGGTCTTCAGGGCGAAACGGACATCGCCGGTGGTGGTCTGCACGAGCATATCGATCTGATCCGCGCGGGCGAGTTGCGCAACCTGACACAGACCGGCGTCGATGACATCACCCTCGCCGACGGCAAGGTCTTGCGCTCTATCGCGTCGATCGTTCCCGAAAGCCGCAGCCTGCTGCCCGTGGGTGCAACCTATAACTTCATGATGCGCCGGGATTTGCCGCCGGAAATTCTGCAAGAGTTGGCAGACGGGTTCCGCACCGCTGCGAATTCGGCAGGATTCACTGAAATGGTCAATTCCAAGTTCTTCCAGTTGGATATCAAGATCGGTGAAGAAGCAGACCGCGAAGCCGCGCTGATGGAAACGGTAACGACAGATATCTTCAACCGCTTTCAGGATCAGATTGGGGCCGAGGTAAAGACAGCCGCCGAACTGGGACTGCCTGCACCGGAAGACTTTGACACGTGGTGGCCGCCGCAAGGCTACACCCCGGCCCCCATCAAATAAGGGTTCTCCCAGACTGGCTGCGGGGTATGCCCTGTGGCCAGTCGCCTTTTCAGACTAAAGCGGTTTTGTAAGACCTCGCTCGCCCAACGCCGTTGAAATTCGAGATGTCAGCGCGTTATTGGGCGAATGGGTTCTCGGATCTTCCAAGAACCGATCAAACGAAAGCAGTGGCATTATGCAGGCTGGTGACGAAAAAGTTGTGTTTGAGGGCGAAGACGGCAACGCAGGCTTTGCCTCACCCGCGCTTGACCTTATCGCGACGGGTTTTCTATTGGCGCTGTCCGTGACGGTCTTGGTGGCCTCGCTGCGCTTGCCTGTGCCGGGCGGGATTTCTACCGCACCGGGCCTGTTGCCGTTCCTGACCGCGTTGTCACTGGCGGGCATGTCGGTGCTGCTGGGCCTCTCGGCGATAGCGCGCGCGCGAGAGGGGACGCCGATGTGGGACGCCGAAGGCAGAGACGGTCGCGATGATGTCCGCTCTGTCATCATCGTCGTAGCGGTTGGTATCTATATTGCCGGGCTTCAGTGGCTGGCGTTCCAATATTATTTCAACATCGGTAGCATCCCGATGATCCTGAGCGCGTTCGAGCCGGTGACCATCATTGCGCTTGCCGCCATCATCCACATCTTTTGGCGCGGCCCTCTGTGGATTACGGCGCTGGTTTCTGTTGGATGGACTCTGACGCTGTCGCTGGTGTTCCAGAAGATCTTTAACATCCCGCTACCCGGAGGATTTTAAGCGATGTTAGAGACCATCCTGCCGCTTTTTTCGCCGTGGCTTTTGACCATGACCCTGTCGGGCGTCTGCCTTGGCATCATCTGGGGGGCGCTGCCGGGGCTGTCGACGACCATGGCGATGGGGCTGCTGATTGGCCTGTCTGCGGGCATGTCGCAGGATGCCTCGATCTGTTTCATGTTGGGCGTCTACACGGGCAGCGTCTTTGGCGGTGCGATTTCGGCGGTGTTGATCAACATCCCCGGCACGCCGGACGCCGTGCCCACGATGATCGAGGGCCACCAGCTTGCACAAAAGGGCGAAGGTGGTCAGGCTTTGGGTATGGCGATTGCCGCCTCTTTCGTGGGCGGTACGGTGGGGATCATCCTGCTGATCACGCTGATCCCGGTGATCCTGACTTTCGCGTTGAACTTTCGCAGTTGGGAGATGTTCTGGCTTGCCGTCATCGGCATCCTTGTGTCCGGCTCTATGGCGGCCGGGACCATGCCGCTCAAGGGCTGGATCGCAGGCTGGTTGGGCATGTTGGTCGCTTTTGTGGGGCTGGAATCTATTCACGCGGTGCCACGCTTCACCTTTGGCAGCTTTGCCCTGTTTGACGGGATTTCCTATGTGGCGGTGCTGATCGGGCTGTTCGGTCTGGCCGAAATTTTCCGCACCCTGCCCTCGAAAGACGTGGTCGCCATTCCCGACACGGTCGGGCGGATCATCCCGCCGTTTCGGATGCTGGCGAAATTCACGCCCTCGGCCATTCGGTCGGGTGTGCTGGGCACCTTCATTGGCGCCATACCCGGCGCAGGGGCGAATGTGGCGTCTTTTCTGGCCTATGACATCGGCAAACGCCGCGCCAAGCCGGAAGAAAAAGCCAAATGGGGCAAGGGCAGCTACGAGGCGCTGGTCTGCGCGGAAACCGCCAACAACGCCAATATCGGTGGCTCGATGTTGCCCACGCTGGCGCTTGGCATTCCCGGCAACGCGGCGGCGGCGGCCCTGCTGGCGGCACTGACGCTCAAGAACGTTTCGGTCGGCCCGACCATCGAAATTGATCATCCGGGTCTGATCTATTTCATCTATGGCGCGCTCTTTATCGCCAATGTCATGATGTATCTCGCCGCCTTTGCCCTGATCGGGCCTTGCGTCAAACTGTTCAGCCTGCCGCGCGGAATCCTGATGCCGCTGATCATTCCGGTCTGCGTGATCGGGGCCTATTCGGTCAAACTGTCAATTTTTGACGTCTGGATCATGTTCGGGGCCGGATTGGCGGGCTGGTTGTTCGCGCTGTTCAAATTTCCGGTCGCCCCGGTGGTGCTGGGGGTGATCCTTGCGCCGCTGGCCGATGAGAACCTGCGCCGCTCGCTGTTTGTGTTCGAGGACAAGTCATGGGGTTTCATCGCCTCGCAGTGGATCGGCACCTGTCTGATGCTCTTTGTGCTGCTGGTCGTGGTCGAGGGCATTTTACGGGCGATGCGCGCGGATCGGGGAACGGACCCGGAAGCTATGGAAAAAGGAGTGTAACGTGGCGAAACGACAGACAAAAGAGATCGGCCTTGCGATCATCGGCTGTGGCACCATCGGACGGATCAGGGCGGAATTTGCCCGCGCCTATCCTGGTGTCGGCTGGATCGGGCTCTGCGATGTTAAATCCGACCTGGGGCACAAGCTGCACGACGATATAGACGCAGATTTCTTTACCACCGACTACCGCGAGTTGCTTAAGCGGCCAGAGGTGACGGCGACGATCATCGCGACGGACGAGAACTTTCACTTTGATCCCACGATGCTGGCCATCGAGCAGGGCCATGACCTGTTTATCGAAAAGCCGCTGGCGACGGATGCGCGCCAGTCCGCCCAGATTTTAGCGGCCATAGAGGCGGCCAATATCGACGCCGTTGTCGGCTATACCCAACGCTTTCGCCGCCGCTTCCTTGCGATCAAGGAAAAGTTGATGACGGGCCAGATTGGGGATGTCCATTCGGTCGTCACCCGCGCGTTCATGAACCGGATGGTGCCGATTGCTACCGTGCGCCGCACGCAGGATCGCGCGACGCTGACACCCATGGTGGTGTCGGGCACGCACAGCCTTGATATGTCGATGTGGCTGATGGAGGGCAAAGTGCCAAAATCCGTCTTTGCCCAATCCACCGACCGGGTGCTCAGCAAATGGGGCACCAAGGATTCCACCTTTGGCGTCTTCACCATGGAGGACGGCACGATCTGGTCGATGAACATATCCTGGGCCCTGCCAGAGGTCTGGCCCGGCGCAGTTTACGGGATC
>CALGTJ010000179.1 GCA_937901435.1 uncultured Rhodobacter sp.
ACAGTGATTGCGGTGGTCAAGGTGATGCTGCCGGCGATGATGAAAGAGGGCTATCCTCGGTCCTTTTGCATCGGCCTGCTGATGAGTGCGGGATCTTTGGGCATCATCATTCCACCGTCGATCTTTATGATCGTCTATGGTGCCGTGACCGGCGTGTCGATTGGGGCCTTGTTTCTGGGCGGCATCGGGGCCGGTATCCTGTACGGGCTGGTGTTCATCGTGGTCTGCGCCGCCTACGCAAAGATCCGGGGCATTCCGCGCAGGGCAAACTGGGATCTTGTGGAATTGCGCGGCGCGTTCAAGGACAGCCTTTGGGGCCTTGCCGCCCCTTTGATCATCCTTGGCGGTATCTATGGCGGCATCTTTACCCCAACAGAGGCCGCCGGGGTTGCCGTGCTTTACGCCACGATCGTGACGATGCTGTTCTACCGGGAACTGTCCTTTAAAGGCATGGTGGATTGCATCGTGCAAAGCGCCATCACCAGCGGACAGGTGATGATCATCATCGCGGCCGCCTCTGCCTTTGCATGGTATCTGACCACATCGGGCTTTGCCGCCGGGGTGTCGGGTCTGTTGTCTGGCATGCAGGACCGCCCGATGCTGTTGTTGCTGGTGATCAATGTCATCGTCATCATCGCGGGCATGGTGCTGGACCCCAATTCCATCATCATCATCCTCGTGCCGTTCATCGCAGTGGTGGCGGCGCAGGCGGGGATTGATCCGATCCACCTTGGGATTATCCTGTCCGTGAATGCGGCCATCGGAATGTTCACGCCGCCCTTTGGTCTGAACCTGTTCGTCTCGACGGGGCTGGGCGCGACCTACCGAGAGGCAATATCCGGCTCGTTACCCTTTATCTTTGCGGCGTTGTTCGCCCTTGGCTTGATAACGGTTTTCCCACAGATTTCGGTTTGGCTACCGTCGCTGGTATACGGACGGTAGCATAGAAGAGGGAGACTGGGACAATGACCGACACGGGCTTTGACATCTTTGAAATTACGAATTTGACGCTGCAGCGTGGGATCACTCTTCCTAGCGCAAAGCTGGCCTATAAGACCTATGGCACGCTTGCACAGGACAAATCGAACGTCATACTTTACCCCACATCCTATGGCGCGCAGCATCATGATACCGAATGGCTGATCGGGCCGGGCCGTGTTCTGGACCCTGACGAATGGTTCATCGTGATCCCCAATATGTTTGGCAACGGCCTGTCGACATCGCCCTCAAATGTTCAGCCCCCGTTTGCGCCTGATCGCTTTCCGGTTTTCACCCATTGGGACAACGTCCACGCACAGCAGCGGTTGTTGCGGGAGGTCTTTGGCATTGACCGTCTTGCGCTGATCTATGGCTGGTCGATGGGGGCGCAGCAGGCGCTTCACTGGGGCGCGCTCTTTCCGGATCAGGTCCAGCGGATCTGCGCCGTCTGTGGATCTGCAAGGACCTCGATCCACAACCGCGTGTTTCTGGAAGGGGTTCGCGCCACCCTGACAGGAGATCCGGCGTGGCGTGGTGATCATTTTTCGGATCACCCAAAGCGTGGTTTGCGGGCGATGGGACGCGTTTACGCTGGATGGGCCATGTCTCAGGCGTTTTATCGCGAAAAACTCTATGAACAGGTCGGCTTTGCCTCGCTCGAAGATTTTCTGGTGCGCTCGTGGGAGGCGAATTTTCTGCGTCGCGATGCGCATGATCTTTTGGCCAGTCTTGAGACATGGCTGGCCTCGGATATTTCCGACAATCCGATCTATCAAGGCGATCTGCCCAAGGCGCTTGCGGCAATCTCTGCCCGGTCCATCATCATGCCATCGCGCACGGATCTTTATTTCACCCCCGAAGACAGTGCATTGGAAACGGCAATGATGCCCGGTGCAGAATTCCGCCCGATAGAGTCGATATGGGGCCACAGGGCGGGCAATCCAAACCTCAATCCGGCTGACGAGGCGGTTTTGAAACAGGCGGTCCGTGATCTGCTTGGCAGCTAGCGGGCAAGGCCGGGCCACTTGTGCAGTCTTGATCCCTCTGGATCTTAATCACAGGCGTCCTGCATATACCTTGACGCTTGCCACAGCAGACGTGACAGTTTGCCGACCGAAACGATAATGCCACCGATGGCAAAGGATGCACGAGATGACAACAGACTTGATGGTGGTCCCGGCCCGACGCGGTCGAGCCGTCCGTGTTGCCAAAGGACAGGCCATTCAGATCATCAACACCCATGGCCAGCAGGTTGTGGACACATGGTGCTTTAACGCCGATGACCTGTCCGAATTCATGTCGATGGAGCATCTGCACGCAACGCTTCAGGGGATTTTTCCGGCCAAAGGGGATGCCCTGACAACCAATCGGCGGCGGGCGATCCTACATCTCGAAGAGGACACCTCGCCCGGACGTCATGACACCGTTATCGCAGCCTGCGATGTGCATCGCTACGCCATGCTGGGATGCCAAGAGTATCACGATAATTGTACTGACAATCTGCACGCCGCGTTGGCGCAGCTTGATCTGCGCGCGCCGGACTGCCCGGCACCCCTGAACCTGTGGATGAACATTCCCATTGATCCCGACGGAAAAATCATTTGGGGCGAACCGCTTAGCAAGCCGGGCGATTATGTGACGCTGCGCGCTGCCATCGACTGCGTCGTGGTGATGTCCACTTGTCCTCAGGATATGATCCCGGTCAACGGGGCCGACTGCAAACCGACCGAGGTTCACTACCGACTGCTCGACTGACAGCGGGTGAAATCATGCAGTGTCGCGGGTTCTCTGGTACCCCTAAGGTCCAGAGCGCGATCGGTCGCCCTGCTTTTGGCGCATGATTTGTAAACCGCAAAAGGATGGAATTCTATGCAGTGGACATGGCTTATACCCTCAGATAGCCAAGGGTTCCCATCGGCGTTCGTTTCACACAGGGATGGAAAGATCGGGTTGGTCCCGTCAGAGAAAACTGACTTGAACGGGGCAGGGTGGTTCCCTGGCATTTGGGGAAGAGTGTCCGATCTTCTGTGTAACAGCGCTTTGGTCGATGCTTCCTGAGAGGAGCAAGGACGATGACGATTTCCAAGGAGTTGCTGGACGAACTGCTGAAGGGCTGCGAGCGGCCTGAAGATCTGCTTGGCGATGGCGGGCTGCTTAAAGACCTCAAGATCAAGCTGATGGAGCGGATGCTCGGCAGCGAGCTGACGGCGCACCTTGGCTATGAAGAGGGTAAGGACGCCCTGCCGAACCAACCGAACCGACGCAATTGCACGGCCAGCAAGCGCCTGAAGGGTCAGGACGGCGAGGTCCCGATTTCGGTGCCGCACGACCGAGACGGCAGTTTTGAACCGGAGCTGGTGAAGAAGGGCCAGACCCGGATTGACGGCATGTATGACGTGTTGCGGTTTGCGGGCTTGCGGGGCGTTTCGGGTGGCGTGGTCAGGGTGCCTGTGCTTTTGCGGTTTGCTGGAGTTGCAAGAGATCGAGCGAGGTGGGCGATCAGGATGGCAGCGAAAACCCAGGTGGTGTTTGGGGCAGGTGCCATAGACGCGCTCGCGTCTGATTGATCCGGATCAATAAAGTCTTTCGCGGCATGTGAAATGGTGAAGAGGCTGGCTGGGTTGCCACCTGAAGTGCGCGACAGGCTATGGTATCAAAAAGTGAGGATTCCCATGAAAGACCGTTCAACATTCAAACAACAGATCGAAACGCGCATCGCAGATCTACGCGAGCGCTTGGCGACGGTCGAATCTGCCCTTGATGAACCAACCAGCGCGGATTTGAACGATCAATCGATCGAGCTTGAAGACGACGAGGTTCTGGAAGCTGTGGCGCGCGCGGGTCTCCAAGAGATCATCGAACTCGAAAAGGCGCTTGGTCGCATCGAGACAGGATCCTACGGCATCTGTCAAAAATGCGGTGACGAGATTTCGACAGAGCGGCTACAGGCCGTTCCTTTTGCGCTTGTATGTCGGGACTGCGCGATGGGATTTGAAGGTTGAACTTATGCCGAAATTGCAGGGTAGCCACGGTTTTCCCACCGGATTGCCGACCTCGCGGCTCAGGCCCGAATGCGACCCCAAATCCCTTGGTTTCAAGAAACGGCAACACTGAAATCCCGCGCGGACCTTGTCGGTCAAGAGCAGGCGATTGATGCCATCACGTTGGCCGCTGAAATCGCCCATAAGGTAAGCGCCGCGTTATCGCCCTCGTAGACGTTTGAAGTCTGTCATCTGAGAA
>CALGTJ010000180.1 GCA_937901435.1 uncultured Rhodobacter sp.
TATCTGTTATTCCATTCGATACAGAAGAAGCTGCTATTTGTATGGCCAACGATAGTGTCTATGGTCTTGCGGCTTCGGTCTGGACTGACAATTTAAGCCGGGCATTGCGTGTGTCCGACAGGCTGATGGCGGGCACCGTATCGGTGAACACGGTTGATGCGTTAAGTGCGATGACCCCATTCGGAGGCATGAAACAATCGGGTTTCGGTCGAGATCTGTCGCTTCATAGCTTTGATAAATACACAGCCCTAAAAACTACGTGGATCAAGTACGCGACTTAGCCCATACTGATCGAATGGCGTTACGATTCACCCTTCGGCAATTGGAATACTTTGTCACGGTTGGCGAGCAGGGTTCAATCGCGCGTGCAAGCACGCACTTGAATGTGTCATCCCCGTCGATTTCCGCGGCGATATCCCAACTTGAAGATGAATTTGGTTTGCCGTTGTTTGTGCGAAAACATGCCCATGGTTTAAGCCTGACTCAGGCTGGCCGCCAATTTATGGTGCAGGCGCGCAAGGTCTTGGTTGAGGGGGACAGCCTCAATCGACTCGCGGGTGCAATCTCTGGAAATGTGCAAGGACCGTTGAGCGTTGGATGCCTGTTGACCTTTGCGCAGGTTCTGCTGCCAGCAATCCGGCGTGAGTTTCAGCACAGGTACGCGGACGTGCAAGTATCGCAAACCGAGTGCGACCAAGAAATACTGATCGAGAAATTGCGATGTGCAGAAATTGACGTTGCACTGACCTATGATCTTGAGGTGCCATCGGACCTTGAATTCATCGCTGCGCGATCCTTGCCCTTGTACGTCGTTGTCGCCGCCGATCATCCGCTTGCAAAACACACGTCCTTGACGGTTGAAACGCTGGTTGATTATCCCATGGTACTGCTCGACTTACCGATGAGCCGAACCTATTTTATGCAGGCGTTTGACCGTGCTGGTATGACACCCAATATCGCTGAACGCACCCGTGATATGGCCGTAATGCGATCACTGGTGGCCAACGGATTTGGTTTTTCGGTAGCAAATATTCGCCCTCATTCGGATTTGTCGCCAGATGGTCGCGCGTTGTGCTTTATCCCTTTTGAAGGGGCGCCGCGTCCCCTGTGTTTAGGCTTTCTCGTTCCCGTAGGTGCGCGCAGTGTTCTATCGGTCGATGCTTTTATCGATCATGCATCGCGAACCATATCAAAGTGGAACTATCCCGGACTGCCACTTGCCGATGATAGTTAATCCCAGCCTAAGCCATGCTTTTACAAGCATGACTTTAGCCTAAGTCAATTTTCTGTCACCACTATCCAAAAGCCCCATCCTTTCAGGAGTAACCCTGTGCGCGATTCTCGGTATGACATCCTTTTCCAACCTATGCAGATCGGTCCAGTGACGGCCAAAAATCGGTTCTATCAAGTCCCTCATTGCAATGGGGGCGGTTACCGCGATCCATCTGCCGCCGCCGCCATGCGCGGGTCAAAGGCCGAAGGTGGTTGGGGTGTTATTTTCACGGAGCAATGTGAGATGCACCATACATCTGAAATTACGCCTTTCATTGAGCTGCGGCTGTGGGAGGACAAAGATATTCCGATGTTGCACAAGATGTCCGACAAAATGAAGGAACATGGTGCCTTGGCTGGAATTCAATTGGCGTATTCTGGTGTAAACGGTCCGAATTTGTATTCTAAAGAAGTTCCACTGGCCGTCTCCGCCCAGCCTATCCGCACATTCACTAATGATCCTGTTCAAGCGCGCGCTTTGGACAAAACCGATATCAAGGACTTGCGTCGTTGGTTCGTGAATGCGGCAAAACGCTCTAAAGAAGCCGGTTTTGATCTGATCTGCCTTTATGGGGCGCATGGTTTTGGTATTTTCCAACATTTCCTCAGCCGGGCCACCAATCACCGTACAGATGAATATGGTGGCAGTCTGGAAAATCGCGCGCGGTTCGTAAATGAAGTGATCGCAGATATGCGCGATGCCGTTGGTGACACAATGGGCCTTACCTTGCGTTTGTCATTGGACGAAACGATTGGCAATTTGGGGTTTTCCAACGACGAAGTTCGTGAGTTTGTTGAAATGAACCGCAACCTGCCCGATCTGTGGGATTTAGCCCAAGGCACCTGGGAAGATTGTTCTGGCCCGTCGCGGTTCAAAGAAGAAGCAGCGCAGCACGAATTGGTCAAAGGAATTCATGCGCTGACCGATAAGCCAATCGTTGGAGTCGGACGATTCACCAGCCCAGACGTCATGGCGAAAATGATCAAATCTGGCACTTTGGATTTCATCGGGTGCGCACGTCCGTCGATCGCTGATCCGTTCCTGCCAAAAAAGATTGAAGAAGGCCGTATCGAAGACATCCGCGAATGTATTGGCTGCAATATCTGCGTTACAGGCGATATGACTATGTCGATAAGCCGTTGCACCCAGAACCCGACGTTTATGGAAGAATGGCGCAAGGGCTGGCATCCCGAGCGTATGAACACCAAAGGCGCTAGCTCCAATGTGCTCGCGATTGGTGCAGGCCCTGCTGG
>CALGTJ010000181.1 GCA_937901435.1 uncultured Rhodobacter sp.
CGCCTGCCTTGCGGGCGCGCGGTTCTCGGTGGTGACCACGCTGCCCGTCTCGACGCCCATTCTAGAGGAAAACATCCTTTCCTACGGGCTGGGCTGGAACCTTGGCAAGGTCCGCGCCGCTGGCGTTCCGGTGCTGGATCTTGAGACAGATCCAGAGGCCGCCGCGCAAAAGGTGCTGGACGAGATCGCGCGCGCGCAGGCCGAGGACGACATTCAGTCCGTCGTGCTGGGCTGCGCGGGCATGTCCCATATTCCCGCGCTTGCCGGGCCAGAGATCAAGGTCCGCCTGATCGACGGTGTGCGCAGCGCGGTGCAAATTGCCAACCTGTTATAAACAAACGATCCCAATCGCATAGGAGACGATCTTGACACGAAAACTGATCACTGCCGCCGCACAGATGGGACCTATCGCCAAGTCCGAAACCCGCGCCGATGCGGTCAACCGCCTGCTGGACATGATGCGGGAGGCCAAATCGCGCGGCTGCGAGTTGGTGGTGTTCACTGAACTTGCGCTGACCACCTTCTTTCCCCGCTGGATGATCGAGGATGAGGCAGAACTGGACAGCTACTATGAAACCGACATGCCCGGTGCCGCCACGCAACCGCTGTTTGACGAGGCCAAAAAGCTGGGGATCGGCTTTTACCTTGGCTACGCCGAACTGACGGTCGAGAACGGGATCAAGCGGCGCTACAACACCGCCGTTCTGGTCGATCAATCCGCCAATATCATCAGCAAGTACCGCAAGGTCCACCTGCCCGGCCACAGCGAACCGCAGCCCAGGCGCGATTTTCAGCATCTGGAAAAGCGGTATTTCGAACCCGGAAATCTGGGCTTTCCCGTGGTCAAAGGCTTTGGCGGGCATATGGGCATGGCGATCTGCAATGACCGGCGCTGGCCCGAGACCTACCGCGTGATGGGCCTGCAAGACGTGGAAATGGTGATGCTGGGCTATAACACGCCCTTTGGCCATGTGGGCGAGCAGGCGATGGACAGCCTGACCCTGTTTCACAACCATCTTTCGATGCAGGCCGGGGCCTATCAGAACGCCACATGGGTCGTGCGTACCGCCAAATGCGGCAATGAAGAAGGCTCAACCATGGGCGGGCAAAGCGTCATTATCGCCCCCTCGGGCGAGATCGTGGCACAGGCCGTCACCGTCGAGGACGAGGTCATCACCGCCGCCTGCGATCTGGATCTGGGCAAGCGGTACAAGGCAACCGTCTTTGATTTTGCCGCCCACCGCCGCCCCGAACATTACGGACTAATTGTCGAGCGCACGGGCGCGCGGCCGCCATCCTGAGGAGGATTTCAAATGACCAAAAAGATCATGTGTGCCATCGGCACCGATATCGACTCTGTCGCCGGGTGGATCGGCTCTTATGGTGGCGGCGACAGCCCCTCTGACATCCAGCGCGGCATCTTTGCGACAGAGGTCGGCATCCCGCGCCTGCTGCGTCTGTTCAAGAAATACGACATGCAGACCAGCTTCTTCATCCCCGGCCACAGCCTTGAGACCTTTCCCAAGGAAATGCAGATGATCGTGGACGCGGGCCATGAGGTCGGTGCACACGGCTATATGCACGAAAACCCGGTCGCCATGACCCCGACCCAAGAAGAAGACGTGCTGGTCAAATCCATCGAGTTGATCGACAAGTTGACAGGCAAGCCGCCCACCGGCTACGTCGCCCCATGGTGGGAGATGTCCAATTCCACCGCCGCACTGCTGCAGAAATACGGGTTTTCCTATGACCACAGCCAAGGCTATCGCGATTTCCAGCCCTATTACGCGCGCACGGGCGACGAATGGAATGTGATCGACTATACCAAGACCGCCGCCGACTGGATGCATCCACTGAAACACGGTCACGAGATTGATCTGGTGGATATTTCGGCCAATTGGTATCTGGACGACCTGCCGCCGATGATGTTCATCAAGAAATCACCCAACAGCCACGGCTTTGTTAATCCGCGCGATGTGGAACAGCTGTGGAAGGACCAGTTCGACTGGGTCTACCGCGAGATGGACTATGCGGTCTTTGCGATCACCATTCACCCGGATGTGTCGGGGCGGCCTCAGGTACTGCTGATGCTGGAGCGGCTGATCGAGTATATCAACGGCCACGAAGGCTGTGAGTGGATGACATTTGACAGCATCGCCAATGACTTTCGCGCGCGCTTTCCGTTTGAGGGCGCGGCCCGGCCAGAGGTCATCTGATGTGCAACGCCTGCGGCTTTCCAGCGGCTCCGGGCCATTGGACAGAGGCAGGTGCGGCTACGCCCCATGATCGAATACGCGAGAGGTTCCGCCGGGTTCAGGTCTTGCAGAAGGTCCTGCAGGGCACTGGCGTCACCGCCCATGACGGGGGCATCGTGCCGGGGATTCAGGTGATGTCGCTGACCGGGGCACAAACCATCGTCCCCGATCTTGAGGCGCTCTGGGGCGAGGTTGCAAAGCTGCGCGGCCGCCCTTTTGATCCGCTGGATCTGTGAGCGAGACATGACCCAGCCAGAGGGCCGTCTGCGCCTGACCCTCCTTGGCGGTTTCCTCGGCTCGGGCAAAACCACATGGCTGCGCCATCACCTGTTCGAACGGACCTTTGGCCGGGTGCATGTGATCGTCAACGAGGCCGCGCAGGCCCCGGTGGATGACGTGCTGCTGCACGGCGCGGATCAGATGACGCTGCTGGCGGGGGCCTGTGTCTGTTGTGCGGGGCGGGACGCATTACAGCGCACCCTGCTGGATCTGTGCGACGCGCGCAGCCGCACCGCCGATCCCACCACGCGGCTGGAACACATCGTGCTGGAAACCAGCGGTCTTGCCGATCCCGGCGCGATCCTGCGCCTGATACAGGACCATCCCATTCTGGTGCGCCAGATCGTCGTGGCCGAAACCATCGTGATCGTTGACGCGCTCAACGCCATCGACCAGATCCGCCAAGAGGCCCTGAGCCGCAAACAGATCGAGGCGGCGGATCGCCTGATCCTGACCAAAACCGATCTCACCGCGCCATCCGCCATCACCCAACTGCGCGCTACCCTGCGCGCCCTCGCCCCCGGTGCTGCGCAATCCGCTGCCAGCTTTGGCAACGCGCTTGCCCTGCCCGATCTGCCCCCGGGGGCAGACCCGATCGCCCTGCCCGCGCTGGACGACCAAGATCCAACCCCGATCCACGCCTCCCAGCTTGACCTTGGCGACACACCCGATTGGACGGCCTTTACCGTTTGGCTGTCGGCCCTGCTGCACGCGCGCGGAGATCAGATCGTGCGCGTCAAAGGTGTGGTGCGCACGCCTGCGGGGCGGTTGTTGCTGCAAACCGTGCGCCGCTCTGTCCAGTCGCCGGAAATCCTGCCCGACCCAGCCACCCCTTGCGAGACCGACAACATAATCGCTGTCATCGGGCGCGGGTTCACGCAGGATCAACTGACCACCTCTCTGGCCAGATTCAACGCCTGAGACACGATGGCCTCACGTTAACCTTTCCTTCAGACTCTTCTTGAACACGGGGCAACCTCGTGACTAGAAACCTGTATTCGACGACCAAAATGTAACTGCCATGTGTGTGGACCTGCGGGCCACGCCGCAGATCTGCACCTGAAAAGAGGGGTGACGGAAATGCGAATACTGATGAGCGTAACCACGTGGGATGGCCTGCAGATACAGGCGAACCTGCAAGAGCAGGGCTTTCTTGTGACAGCCGCCGAAGACGGCACGGCGGTGTTTGAATCTCTGATCCTGCTGGGTCGGCCTATTGTCATCCTTGAAACCAACCTTCCCGATATGCTCTGGGCCGAAAGCCTGCTGAAACTACGGCAGGCCAAGCGGAACATGAGCATTCTGGTTCTGAATTCCCACAACAGCGACACAGATCGCACCAAAGCGTTCGAACTGGGCGCGGATGACGTCATCACCCCGCAGATGGACGCCCGAGAGATCGCCGCGCGCATTCGCGCCGTGACTGTGCGCCGCGCCGGATATTGCGGTCCAAACCTGAACATCGGCCCGATGCGCCCGCGCATGGAAGAACGCCGCGCCTATTGGGGCCCGCAACAGATCGACCGTAAGCGTGTGCTGATCACCCATCGGGTTGTGGCTTGACTGTGTTTGACTG
>CALGTJ010000182.1 GCA_937901435.1 uncultured Rhodobacter sp.
CAGCGGCACAAAACGGTCCGCCACAGATTCTTGCACCAAAATGCGTTTGACAGCGGTGCAGCGCTGGCCCGAATTGCCGGTTGCCCCCGCCACAGCAATTGTGGCGGCCTTTTCCAAATCGGCATCATTGAGATCGTTGAGAATGATCAACGGGTCATTGCCCCCCAGTTCCAGCGCAGTGCGTTTATAACCGGCTTTTGAGGCAATAAGCTTGCCGACAGGGACACCGCCGGTAAAGGTAATGATATCGATCTGATCATTGACGATCATCTCTTCACCGATGTCCTGTGGCCAGCCGGTCACGATCTGAAACATCTCGGGTGGCAGGCCGGCATCATATAAGATATCGGCCAGTGCGATCGCGGTCAGAGGCGTCAATTCGGTTGGTTTGCAGACAACGCAATTGTTGGTTGCGATTGCCGGCGCAATCTTGTGACTGACCATATTCAGCGGATGATTGAACGGGGTGATCGCCGAAATCACGCCAACCGGTTCCCGTTTGGTAAAGATTTTACGATCCTTACCTTGTGGGGTCAGGTCGCAAGAAAACACTTGGCCGTCGTCTAAAATCGCCAACTGTCCAGCCAGCGTAAATACATCATACGCACGTCCAGTTTCATACAGAGCATGCTGCTGACAGATGCCCAGCTCCAAGGTTAGCCAATATGCCAGTTCCTCGCGGCGTTCACGGATCAACTCACCGGCGCGGAACAGTATCTGCTGACGCTCATAGCGGGTTAATGTTGATTTGTATGAGGCTGCAATATCAAACGCTTTGCGTGCATGCTCAGCCGTGCCTGCCGGCACCGTGCCGATCACCTGATCGGTATAGGGATAGCGGACTTCGACAACCGCATCGGTAAAGACTGTCTCACCGCCGATGCGCATGCCTTCGTGACGAATTTTTATATCTTGTGTCATGGTGTGTGGGCTTTCCGTATTTAAAGGGCGGCTGCAGTGGTTGCATAGAAGAACGCGTCAAAATTGCGCAACTCGGGCTGGCTTGGCAGATCAAGCACCCGATTGGCGATAAAGGGAACCTCTTGTTCGGTCAGACCGCCGTGGCTGCGCAGCGGCACATCGAGGGCAGCAAGGTCATGGCGGTGTTCAGACGTGCCGATGGTCATATTTTCCCCTGAGACCATAACGATGTCACCAATGCGGTCGGCGGGCAGCTCAAAGCGGTCCACCGCCTGTGCTTTGGTCAACACATCGGTGATACCGGCTGTGGCCTGCAGTTTTGCGACGATATCGGCGATATCAGCCGTTTCGGGCAGATAGGCGGTGGCAAAAGATCCCAGCGCGCCGTGATGCACCACATAAGGATCCGTGATTGGCAAAATAACCCGCGCTGCAGCGTCTCCCAGCCAGTTATCCATCAGGTCTTGGACATAGACAACTGCCGGCGAACCGTCGGCCAGATGCTTGGGTTTCATGCCGTGATCGGCCGTGACGACGATGGCGGCCCCCATTGCGTCAAGTTGCTTCAGATAAGTGTCGAACACCCGGTAAAACGATTTCGCTTCGGCATCGTCGGGGGCATATTTATGCTGTATGTAATCGGTGGTGGTCAGATACATGACGTCTGGTGACCATTCCTGCATCAGTTTGACACCGGCGGCGAAGACAAATTCGGACAGCTGTGCGGAATAGACATCGGGTTGTGGCATGCCCAGCCAGTCAGCCGCGGCATCCTGACCATGCTCGGTAAGGGTCGAGTTGGCGGATTTCTCGGCGGAAAAACAACGCGCCCGATCTTCGTCAAACGCCATGCCCGATCCCAAAAGCGCGCGCAATTTGTCTTTTGCCGTCACAATTGCCACTTTGGCACCGGCTTCATAGAACTTTTGAAAAATGGTTGGCGCGCGCAGGAAGCGCACATCGTTCATCATTACCTCTTCGCCACTGTCTGGATCAAACAGGAAATTACCGCAGATGCCATGCACACTGGGTGGGCGGCCGGTGGCAATCGACAGGTTGTTAGGATTGGTGAACGACGGGATGACCGAATGCGCCAGACGGTCGGTTCCGGTCTCGCGCATGCGCTTGAGTGTTGGCATTAAGCCATCGGCGATGGCCGCGTCCAGATAAGCGGGCTCACACCCGTCAAGGCAAATCGCAATCGCCGTTGTTTTGGGGATCGGATAACTGCGTCCGTTTGTAATAATCGGCGTGTCATGGTTCATTTGGTATTCCTTTTACAAACGGTATCTATCAAGCAAGCAGACGCCATCGTATTCATCATATTTTCCCTGTATTTTGCCACAATAGGGTCTTTTTTGAGTTCAGTTTGTAGTGAGGGTGAGCGACTACTTAGCCCGATTCACAGCACTGCGCAGCCAGCCAGAAATGAACTCTGCGACCAGCACCATGGCGATGATGGATAGGATAATGGCCCCAACCCGTAGATTTTCCAACTGTTGGACATTACGTTTAAGATACCAACCCATACCGCCGCCACCAAAGAAACCTACAACCGTTGCTGCCCGGAATGCGACATCCCACGTGTAGATTGCGATGCCAGTAAAGGCGACGCGCACCTGAGGCACTACGGCATATATGAAGACCTGAAATGAATTTGCTCCAGCGGCACGCATGGCCTCTACCGGGCCCATATCAACGGCTTCGATTTCGTATGAGAAAAGCTTGCCTGCAAACCCGATGCAGAACATCGTCAAAGCGCTGACCCCAGCAAGCATTCCAAAACCTAGGACTGAGACAAAGAGTATCGTCCAGATAGTCTCGTGGATGGCGCGGCAAGAGATAACACC
>CALGTJ010000183.1 GCA_937901435.1 uncultured Rhodobacter sp.
TCCATTTGCAAGGTGATGGTCAATTGCCCCTCAAGCTCCTGTGCGACGTCTTTCATTTGTTGCGCGTCGTCACATTCTACGAACACGCCCGCGGCGCCAAAAACCTCGTGATGCAGGGCTGGCGTTTTGAGCCATGTATCTGCATCGACCCGAAAGGCGGCGGCGTGACTGTGACGGGGGGTATCTGCACGCTGCCCGCCAGTGACCTCGGTGGCATGTTTTGACAAGGCTGACACGCCGCTGTGATAGGCCGAGTGGATACCATCTGTCAGCATTTTCTGAGCGGGGCTTGCATTCAAAGCTGTTATTGCGGCATTTTGCAGTGCCGTGAACGCCTCGCCTTTCAGCGCTAGAACAACACCGGGGTTGGTGCAGAATTGTCCAGCTCCCATGGTCAGAGAAGCTGCCCAAGCTTGCCCGATGTCTGCAGCCCGATTGGACATTGCTGTCGGCAGACAAAAGACTGGGTTGACCGACCCCAACTCGCCATAAAACGGGATTGGTTGCGGCCGGCTGTGACACAAATCGTAGAGTACACGACCGCCGGCGGTAGAGCCGGTAAAACCAACTGCGCGAATCTCTGGGTGCTGAACCAAGGCACCGCCAATCTTACGTCCGGACCCCTGCAATAGCTGAAAGGTACCGCTGGGCATGCCACAAGCTGCAATTGCAGTTGCAATGGCTTGCCCGACCAGTTCGGCAGTGCCGGCGTGGGCGCTGTGTCCTTTTACAATAACCGGGCAACCTGCTGCCAGTGCCGAGGCGGTGTCGCCGCCCGCCGCGGAAAACGCCAATGGAAAATTTGAAGCCCCAAAGACCACCACCGGGCCCAGTGGCCGGTGGGTCAGGCGTAGATCTGCGCGCGGCATGGGTTGTCTGTCAGGCAGTGCCTCGTCAATACGGTTGTCGAGATAGTCATCACTTTCGATCCCGGTTGCAAACATCCGAAGCTGGCCCGTGGTGCGTCCGCGTTCGCCAATGAGCCGCGCCTCGGGCAGGCCGGTTTCACGGCTGCCAATATCGGTAATTTGATCACCAAGCAGATCGATTTCATCGGCAATACGATTTAGAAACGCGGCGCGTGTGGCGCGTGTGGTTTGGCTATAGGGGCGAAACGCCGTGCGTGCCGCTTGGCACGCGGTTTCGACCTGTGCGAGGGTTGCCTGTGCAAAGCTGATCGATGCGAGATCGACAGATGCAACCGTTTCACCTGATCCTACCCAAGCTCCGTCAAGTAAATTTTTACCTTGTAACACTGTTTTATCCCTTTGAGTTGATACGCCCGAAGTTAGGCTGATTTTTTATTGTCGCTATGTGTTTTCGCCATGCGCAGCAGCAGATCAAAGGCCTGCCGTATGGCACTGACGTTTGCCTTGTTCTGTCCGGCGATATCAAACGCAGTCCCGTGCGCCGGTGTTGCAATGGGAATTGGCAGGCCGCCAGCCACGGTAACACCGCGTTCAAATCCCATGAGTTTGATCGCAATCTGACCCTGATCGTGGTACATGGTGACCACCGCATCAACCTCGCCGCGCCTGGCCTTTAGAAACACCGTATCTGACGGCCAAGGGCCTGAGACGTCCATTTGCTGTCGCTGGCAAGCCTCGATCGCGGGGGTGATGATATCAATTTCCTCGCGACCGAACTTACCATGATCACCGGCATGCGGGTTGAGCGCGGCAACGGCAATGCTTGGTCGGGCGTTTCCGGCGCGCTTCAGCGTATCCTCGGCCAAATGGATTGCCCGCAGGATGCCCGCCTCGGTGATATTTGCAGCGACGTCCTTGAGGCCGATATGGCTGGTAACGCGGGTGGTCATCAGATTGTCAAGAACGTTGATTTCGCTATGATACCCCGCATGGCCAAGATACCGCGCCATATACCGATGTTCATCCTCAGCATTCAGCCCGGCCGCAGTCATTGCCGCTTTGTTGAATGGCGCAAACAGGATGCCGTCAACCAGTCCGTCCACAGCGAGGTCCATCGCTTTGTCTAAACAGCGAAGCGCAGTTGTGCCGCCGGCTTTGGTTACTTCGGCAATTTTGATATCGTCAGGGGAGATTGTTTGCAAATCTAGATGAGCGCACCCGCTAAACTCTGCCAGTTGGTCGCTGGCGATACTGCGGAGCGCCAGTTGCATTTCGGCCTGTGCGGCACCGCGTTGCCACAGATGGGCATCGCCCACCAACAAAATATCGGCGCTCTGTTGAACGCCGTCGTCATGCAACAGTTTAGCGACCAACTCAGGGCCTATTCCGGACGGATCACCTGGAATGATCGCAATCTTTTGGCGTGACATAAAAACATTATTCCTCGGTTATTGCAGCACGGTCTTTTAAGGCAAGTGCTATATTTTTTTCTGCTGTGATCAAATGCGCCTTGAGTGCGCGTGACGTTCGGGGGGCATCTCGCGCCATGAGAGCCTGGACGATTTCATGATGTTCCCTTCTGGTGCTTTCACGTCCGTCCGCACGCTGAGAGGATAAGAAGCGGACGCGCCATAGGCGGGCATTATACTTGGCATGCGTTTCGGCCAGCGGTGGGTTTTTTGCAGCTTTTACGATGCTTTGGTGAAAGCGCATATCTGCCTGAAAGGCATGCAGTCGGGTATTGTCGCCTTGGGTTTTGATAATGGTAGCATTAATCTGGGCAATATCTTTGATCTGCTGTGTGCTTGCTTGGGTGCAGGCCAGTTCTCCGGCCAGGGCTTCAAGCGCACCCTGAATGCGCAGGCAGTCATTTATTTCTTCCAGTGACGGGTCGGCAACAAAAGGCCGCCGCGCAGCTGTATACTGAACAAGCCCTTCACCGGCAAGCAGGCGTATGGCTTCGCGCAACGGGGTGCGGCTGATGCCCAAGGCCTGTGACAAGTCGCGTTCTGGAAGCGCGGTCCCGGGGGGCAGCTTTTCCAGAAGGATCATTTTTCGCAGGGTTTGCGCGGCGTCTTCTGCCAAACTGGGACTACGCAACAACCCACCTTGGGCGTTCAA
>CALGTJ010000184.1 GCA_937901435.1 uncultured Rhodobacter sp.
GTTATCACAGTCAAATCTATAACCACTTCAACCATGAAAGACATCTAGAAAGCAGACAGACTTATAAGCAAAAACGTAAAACTGCTCTCACAGAGTGGTTCAATTTCTGTGCCGCATGATGATTGACTTGAGGCGCCTTTTACGGGTGTTCAAGTTTGTCTGACAACACCGGTTTTTGGCATATTCAGAGGCTCTTGATTTTATCACGGGTTAACGGACAGGCAAGATAGACACCGAATTCGGTTCCGATATCAGCGCTTACGCGGGCATGCACACGGCCTTGGCGATCTTGAAATCGCTGTTTGTCCGTGACGGGAAACACACCTTCGTGCCAAACATTGGGGTGGATATAGAGACCGCGATCACCGTCACACCAAAACGCGACCACCTTTTCAGGCAACAAGTTATCGCCCGGCAATGCAAGTGGCACAATAAATGGCTTGTTCTCGAGTGGATAGAAAAACTGCCCACCATCGGGGTGGTAGTTCATATGCCACAACAGCACTTGTTCGCGTTCAAGCGGGCTGCGGTCCGCTTGGGCGTGCTGTGGGTCCGTTGACCAACCCAAAACATATTCCCCGTTGACGGCTTCGTTTTCGCCGTACAGCACGTCGCCCTTCCAATCACAGCGGAAGGTGCCTTCTACCCATCCGGCCTCGTCCCCGGTGCCTTCATCAATTGGACGCCAGCCTTGGGCAGGCCAGCGTGTAATCTCGATCTCAAACGTATCAGGGTCGTCCACGAAACAGCCGTACCCTTTAAGGGTCTGTTCGGTTGCTTGCAGCAAAGGCACTTCATAGGTTGGAAGTGAAGGTTTGCTGCTGGCTTCAAAAATATATTCAGGGCTACTCATGGGCTAACCTCACAATGCGCGTCCACGATGCGCTGAACCATCGGGGCAAAATGCGCGAAAGGTGGTGTTTCCATATCTGCGTGTTTTCCGGCTTCGTCCAAAAATCGGACTGCAATGATGTCTTTCAAGTTTGGGTTTTTCTCAAACTTCTTGACCTCATCATCATTCATGGGGCCGCCCTGAAGGTTGAGTGAATGCACAGACGCTTCTGACAACCGGTCAAAATATGATGGGCGGGTCGCACATAAATATCGTTTTGCGGCAACATGATAGCGCACACAATCTGTGACCAGTGTCGGAAAGAAATCCTGCAAGATTTCGGCACCCGCATCTTCATGAAACCTGTCTTTGGTATCTTCCATGCTGAACATGCCAAATTCGCTGGTGAAGTGGCCAACGTCATGAAGTAAGGCGGACACAATGATAATCTCGGGCTGACCGTTCCGTTGCGCGATCGTGGCACCCTGCAGCATGTGTTGTGCCATCGTGACCGGTTCGCCCAGATATTCTTCGCCACCGCGGCGCTCAAAGATATCTTGCAGAAAGGCGACAATGTTGCCGCTGTTGAGTGTCGTGAAATCTGGCTTGGTCATTGCGCGGCCAACAAGTGCTGGGCTTCGAGAACCGCTAGTTTTGAATTAAGTGAATCCATATCAGCGTAGCATCCTTGTAACCAACGTTTGCCGGATCCCGAATACCCTTTCCGCGCATGCAGCACGCGGCAGTTATCGACTAGAAAGCTCTCACCGGGTTCAAGACGAAACGACACCTCCATGGCGGGGTCATCAATGATTTCACCCATACGGCGGTACGCGGCATAATACGTTTCCATATCCGCGAATGGGACGTCAGTAATGGCGGCCGTTGAACGGTTGTTGAAACGCACGCCGATCAGTTCACCGTCTGGCGACAGCTCAATCATTGGACGTCGTGATTGCAACAAAACGCCATCAGAACCTGCGTATTCAAACTGTGCACAATAGCGTGAAAGGACGTTAAACCAGTCCTCATTTTCCGCGCGCAGTCGTTCTGCCACCGCAAAGCCATCGACAACCATATTTTCACCGCCAGCGGCAGAACTTTCGAGGCAATACAGAACCTGAATTGTCGGCACCGGATCGCGGTAAGGATTGTCCGTATGCGCTTGTAATCCCAGACCAGTATAGGCCAAATTTGTTGGGTTCACTTCGGTGCGCACTTCAAAATGGCGTCCGTAGTTTGTTTCGCGCACGTAGCCGAACAGATCGACGACCTTCATCAAGGCCAGATCTTCGATTGGCCCGTTCGTCAACTTGCCAAACCCAAATCGGGAGATCTGGCCAAGCCAACCCTTCAACTTTGCGGGATCGGTTTGAACAGCCGCAAAATCGGCTGTCGGAATGCGGTCCATCAATGCGCTGTCCCACGTCTCGACACCAGATTTAGTCCACCCAGCTTGATGCGTTTCTGCACGGTCATATGCATTGTTCAACAACCAGCCCGCATCGTATCCGACTGTCTTATCTTCGGGCGCGAACGTCACGCTGAGCGTTGACCCGACAAGTACGGCAGCACTGATAAAGGTGTCTTGTGGAATATCACGCAGCGCAATCAGACGCTGGCCGTTGTCCGCAGACCGTGTTGCTGGATCACATGCGTTGTCACGTAACCAAATCGCATGGAATCGAGATTGAGTATCGCCATCAACAAGGGTGAGATGGCCGCCGCCTTCAGACAAAATGCAGTTCAACATTATCGCGCCGCCTTTGGATTAGAGATGCATCGTATGTTGCAACTATCCGCAGTTCCTGCATAATCACAACCTATCAAAACTTAATCTGAGATGCGGATTTTCTTATGCCTGACATGTCGTTGAATAATATCCCTCTTGAATGGGTGCGCGCCTTTGAGGTCGCGGGACGAACCGGAACCTTCACAGCTGCGGCGAAAGAAAGCAGCGTGACGCAAGCCTCCATCAGCCAACGTATTTCAAACCTAGAGCAGCGCATTGGTGCTCAGTTATTTGTTCGAAACGCCCGCGGTGTCACGCTTAGCGTCCAAGGCGAGGCATGGTTGCCCTACGTCACGGCCGCATTCCGCAGTCTGGACGAAAGCTACGAAGAGTTATTTGGCATTCAACGCGAAAAAATCACAATTTCTGCAAGCGCTTCAATAAACGAACTGTGGTTGTCCCCGAGGCTTCGGCATTGGCAAAGTAAACATAAGCCGCAAATCGTGTTGTCTACCATGGTATTGCAAGCCGACGACGATCAGTTGGATGCGACAATCCGTGTGCAATATGGCATTGGCAAAGGACAAGACCACTATGGGGTGCCACTGTTCTCGGAACAACTGAGCCCTGTCGTTGCGCCAGAATTGCTTGCTGAGGGCACGTCATGGCTAAACTTGCCGCGCCTTGCATTATCCGGCCCAAGGCTAGGTTGGCACGAATGGGCACGCCACTCAGGGGATCCCATAACACCAATTCCAAAGATAAGGTTTGACAGTTTCTCTGCAGCTCTTTCTGCGGCAGTTTCAGGTGCAGGCGTATTGCTTGCCTCCCTTCCGCTTTGCGCGCCCCTCTTG
>CALGTJ010000185.1 GCA_937901435.1 uncultured Rhodobacter sp.
CGAGTAATGCGAGCAGAAATTTGGAACGACGCAAACTTAAATCCTGGGCCGAAGTCGCGTCGCGCCTTGTGGCGGTGGCCACTGGCAAAGAGGCTGCGGATTTGGTTATCCAAGAGTGCGAGCTGGTTAATGTCCAGACCCGTGAGATATTGTCGGGTTGGCAGGTTGCGGTCACCGAAGGACGCTTTGCCTATGTCGGGCCGGATGCGTCTCACTGCATTGGGCCTGCTACTCAGCGCGTGGATGGCGGGGGGCGGTACCTGATCCCCGGTCTGTGCGACGGGCATATGCATATCGAAAGTGGCATGCTGATCCCGGCAGAATTTGCCGCAGCGGTCATTCCGCATGGCACCACCACAATGTTTACCGATCCCCATGAAATCGCAAATGTGCTGGGTTTGGATGGCGTGCGCATGATGCATGACGAGGCGTTGCTGCAACCGATTAATATTTATACTCAAATGCCGTCTTGTGCGCCGTCTGCCCCTGGTTTGGAAACCACCGGATTTGAAATTACGCCCGCGCATGTAACAGAAGAGATGGGTTGGCCCGGCGTTATTGGTCTGGGTGAAATGATGAACTATCCCGGTGTGATAGAAGGCGATACCAAAATGTTGGCTGAGATTGCGGCTACGATGGAGGCTGGCAAGGTAGTTGGTGGCCATTATGCCGCGTCCGACAGGGGGGTAGCATTTCACGCCTATGCAGCAGGTGGTCCCGCAGATGACCATGAGGGCACCGCCGAAGCAGATGCAATATTACGCGCCCGTATGGGTATGCGGTCAATGATGCGGCTCGGCTCGGCTTGGTATGATGTGCAAAGCCAGATTACCGCAATCACGCAAAAAGGCCTTGATCCACGCAATTTTATTTTATGCACTGATGATTGCCATTCGGTCACGCTGGTACATGAGGGCCATATGGACCGCGTAGTGCGTCACGCGATCGACTGTGGCTGTGATCCATTGATTGCGCTGCAGATGGCCACGATCAATACGGCCAGTCATTTCGGATTGGAGCGTGAATTGGGCAGTATTGCCCCGGGCCGGCGCGCGGATATGATTTTGACCGGTGATCTTGTCTCATTGCCTATCGAAGTGGTCTATGCCCGTGGCAACAAGGTTGCCGAAAACGGTAGGCTGACCACAGATTGTCCGCATTATAAGTGGCCGAAAGCGTCTAAAAATACCGTGCACCTCGGTAAGGTTTTGGCACAAACCGATTTTGAAATCCCCGCGCCTAAACAGGCGCAGACAGTAACTGCGAAAGTTATTGGTGTTGTGGAGAATCAGGCCCCGACAAAAGCGCTGAACGCCGATTTGCCTGTGGTCAACGGGCTGGTGGAACCCAATAAAGACATTTGTCAGATTGCGCTGGTAGAACGGCACCGGGGCACCGGGGCGGTGACCAATGCGTTTGTGTCGGGCTTTGGGTATCAAGGCCCTATGGCTATTGCCTCCACGGTCGCGCATGACAGCCATCATATGATCGTGGTCGGGACAGATCGGGTGATGATGGCGGCGGCGGCAAATCGTCTTGGCGCTATAGGAGGCGGTGTTACCGTTTGGAAAGATGGCCACGAAATAGGGGTGGTTGAGTTGCCAATTGCCGGGTTGATGTCGGACCGCCCTGCTGCAGAAGTCGCGGCGGCGGCGCAGACGATCTTACAGGCGATGCAGGCCTGTGGCTGTTCGTTGAACAACGCCTTTATGCAACATTCGCTGTTGGCGCTTGTTGTCATTCCTGAGCTGCGTATTTCCGACTTGGGTTTGGTCGACGTCACCAAATTTGCAATAACGGATTTGATCGAGGCGGCGGAACAAAAATGAGAGGTCAAACAGGCTGCCGGCTTTAGCGGCCCCGAAGACAACCACAACATACGCATTACATCGGGTGCCCTGGCCACAAGTGGTCGGTCGGACGTCCTAACAGGGCCGGATGGTCAACTAGGCGCATAGGGACGGCTGCTCTTTGTGTGGGGGTTTTCGGATTTGAAAATCCATCAGACAACAATTTGCTATTGTCGGGCTGTTTAACGATGATAGTTATAGGGTTCGGTTTGCATAATACCTTATCTTTCCGCCATGTAATAAGGAGATACTATGGACCCGAATTTTTGGCATAAGCGTTGGGAAAAAAACGAAATTGGCTTTCATCAAAGCGAGGTGAACGCTCTGCTAAGCGATCATTTCCTTGGGCTGTCATTGCCGCGAACCAGCCGTATTTTTGTCCCCTTGTGCGGCAAGACCCGCGATATCGCTTGGCTGCTTTCGCAAGGTTACCGTGTTGTTGGCGTCGAACTGAGCAAACTTGCGGTCGAACAGTTG
>CALGTJ010000186.1 GCA_937901435.1 uncultured Rhodobacter sp.
CAACAAGGGGGCTGTGCCGCATATCACCGGTGCTGAATTTCGCAAACGCTATGGCGTCGATGACGGATCTGCATCGGCTTACGCGTTGACTTATAACGATTTTACCGCCCTCGAGCAGACCTATGGTCGTGTCGGTGGGCTGGACCGCGTCGCCACTGTGATCAATTCTATCCGCGCTGAACGTCCCGACGCGCTGCTGCTGGATGGCGGTGACACATGGCACGGCTCATATACCTGTTACCAGACCGCCGGGCAGGACATGGTGAACGTCATGAACGCGCTCAAGCCCGACGCGATGACCTTTCACTGGGAGTTCACGCTGGGGTCTGATCGTGTGCGCGAGGTCGTGGCCGATCTGCCCTTTGCGGCGCTGGGTCAGAACATCTTTGACGCGGAATGGAACGAACCTGCGGAAGACTTTGAATCTTATACGTTCTTTGAGCGCGGCGGCGTCAAGATTGCCGTTATCGGTCAGGCCTTTCCCTATATGCCGATCGCCAATCCCGGCTGGATGTTTCCCGAGTATTCCTTTGGGATTCGCGACGAGCGGATGCAGGAAATGGTGGACGAAGTGCGCGCGGCGGGGGCGGAACTGGTCGTCTGCCTTAGCCACAACGGCTTTGACGTGGACAAAAAGATGGCCAGCAAGGTCACAGGCATCGACGTGATCCTGTCCGGGCACACCCATGACGCGCTGCCCGAACCTGTGCTGGTGGGCGAGACGATTATCATCGCCTCTGGGTCGAACGGCAAATTTGTCAGCCGCGTCGATCTGGATGTTCGCGACGGCCGGATGATGGGCTTTCGCCACAAACTGATCCCGATTTTCAGCGATGTGATCACACCCGATCCAGAGGTTGCCGCCGTGATCGACGAACAGCGCGCGCCTTATCTTGCTGATCTGACAGAGGAAATTGGGACGACGGACTCGCTTTTGTATCGTCGTGGCAATTTTAATGGCACATGGGATGATCTGATCTGCGACGCGTTGTTGGAACAGCGCGACGCCGATATCGCCCTTAGCCCCGGCGTGCGGTGGGGGCCATCGATCCTGCCCGGTCAGGCGATCAGCCGAGAGGATATCTGGAACGTCACCTCGATGACCTATCCAAACGCCTATCGTACGGAAATGACAGGGGAATTCCTGCATGTCGTGCTAGAGGACGTGGCCGATAACCTGTTCAACCCAGACCCATACTACCAGCAGGGCGGCGATATGGTCCGCACTGGCGGTCTTGGGTACACCATCGACATTAACCAACCCCAAGGCAGCCGGATCACTGATTTGACTCTCCTGAAAACTCGCGAAAAGATCGATCCGGCCAAGTCTTATGTGGTCGCAGGTTGGGCCAGCGTGAATGAGGGCACCGAAGGTCCGCCGATCTGGGATGTGGTCGAAAACCATATCCGCTCCAAGGGGACGATCACCTTGGAACCCAATACCTCTGTCAAAGTCATTGGTGCGTAAGCGCCAGAGGGAAACGAACGCGTAAGCGTCTGTAACGAAAGGAAATGTGATGTCAGATATTCACAAGCCCAGCCGCCGCGCTGTCCTTGCCGGAGGGGCGGCAATCGCCGCAACCTCTGCGGCAGCAAGCGGGCCGGATCCGCTGATCACCGAGGTGCAGGACTGGGCGCAGATCACCGGCGAGGGCGTGGATGCCACGCCCTATGGTCTGCCGATTGAGTTCGAAGAGGATGTAATACGTCGCAACGTCGAATGGTTAACAGCCGACACCATTAGTTCGATCAACTTCACACCGATTCATGCTCTCGACGGCACGATTACCCCGCAGGGCTGCGCATTCGAGCGGCATCATTCGGGCGCGATTGAGCTGAAGAAAGAAGATTATCGGCTGATGATCAACGGGATGGTCGATCAACCGCTGATCTTTACCTATGCCGATCTGGAACGCTTCCCACGCGAAAACCACGTTTATTTCTGCGAATGTGCGGCGAATTCGGGCATGGAATGGGCGGGCGCGCAGCTGAACGGCGCGCAGTTCACTCACGGCATGATCCACAATATGGAATATACCGGCGTGTCCCTGCGCACCCTGCTGAACGAGGCGGGGATCAAGCCAGAGGCGAAATGGATCTATGTCGAGGGCGCTGATGCGTCGTCCAACGGGCGCTCGATCCCGATGGACAAAGCGTTGGATGACGTTCTGATCGCCTTTAAGGCCAACGGTGAAGCCTTGCGCAAAGAGCATGGGTATCCTGTGCGGCTGGTCGTTCCCGGTTGGGAAGGCAATATGTGGGTGAAATGGCTGCGCCGTATCGAAGTTACTGATATGCCAGTGGAATCCCGCGAGGAGACCAGCAAATATACCGATACTCTGGCCAATGGTATCTCGCGCAAATGGACATGGACGATGGACGCGAAATCGGTCGTCACCTCGCCCAGCCCGCAATCGCCGATCAAGCATGGACCCGGTCCGCTGGTCGTGACCGGACTGGCGTGGTCCGGCAATGGCGCGATCAAACGGGTAGATGTTTCGATCGACGGTGGCGCGAACTGGACGACAGCGCGGCTGGCGCAGCCGGGGCAAAAGATGGCGATGACGCGGTTTTACCTCGATATCGACTGGGATGGCTCGGAAATGTTCCTGCAATCGCGCGCGATTGACGACACGGGCTATGTTCAGCCCACGAAAACGCAGCTGCGCGAAGTGCGCGGCCTGAACTCTGTTTACCATAATAACGCCATTCAGACATGGTGGGTCCGCGACACCGGGGAGGCTGAAAATGTCGAAGTATCTTAGTATTGGCGCCGCTGGCGGCACGGCTGCCCTGTTGGGCCTTGCCTTTACGGCTGCGGGAACCTTTATCACGCCGATCCCGGATGTGCCGATCCGAGGGCCGATTGATGTGCCAACCGAGGCTGCGATTGTCAACGCTTCGGCAACAGTAGAGCCTGAGACGGTTGACAATGCGCCGGCGGAAACCGCGAGTACGACCGTGTTGACAGCCCCGTCCGAGGCTGTGACCCTTGCCAAGTTGGGGTTGGGTCGCGCCGCATTGCCCGAAGAGGTGACCGCTTGGGATCTTGACGTGCGCCCGGACGGGCTGGGTCTGCCAGAGGGGCAGGGGGATGCGCTTGTTGGAGAGCCGATTTTTGAGGAAAACTGCGCCAGCTGTCATGGCTCTTTTGCCGAAGGCGTCGATAACTGGCCCAAGCTGGCAGGGGGCAATGACACCCTTGACCGCGAGGACCCGCTAAAGACCGTGGGCAGCTATTGGCCCCATCTTTCAACGGTTTGGGACTATGTCAATCGCTCTATGCCGTTTGGCAATGCGCAGACGCTCAGCCCCGATGATGTCTATGCGATTACGGCGTATATCCTCTATTCCAACGATCTGATCGAGGATGATTTTGTCCTGTCCAAGGACAGCTTTCTTGAGGTCGAGATGCCAAACGCTGATGGCTTTATTCTCGATGATCGGGCCGAGACAGAATATGCAGTCTGGTCGTCCGGCGCGCCTTGCATGACTGATTGCAAGGAAAACGTCGAGGTTACCATGCGCGCCCGTGTGCTGGACGTCACGCCGCAGGAAGAAGGGGCAGAGCCCGCGCCTGCTGCCGCGATTGCACCCGCTGAGGAAACAGTGGTGACCACGATCGCCAAAGCTGTGGTCGAAGCCGAGGCAGAGCCTGTGGTTGAACCGGCCGCCGAGGTTGTCGAGGTTGCGGCGGCTGATCCAGCCCTGATTGCAGCAGGTGAAAAAGTGTTTAAGAAATGCTCTGCCTGCCATCAGGTCGGTGAGGGTGCCAAAAACAAGACGGGTCCCATTTTGAATGGTGTGATGGGACGCGTTGCGGGCAGCACAGAAGGGTTCAAATACTCCAAAGTCTTCGGGGAATTTAACGATCAGGGTCTGGTCTGGACGGAAGAGACAATGTCAGAGTTCCTGTCCAATCCCAAAGGCTATGCCAAGGGAACGCGGATGTCGTTTCGCGGACTGAAGAAACCAGAAGACCTGAAAGCGATTTCAGCCTATCTTGGGAGCTATACGGAGTAGGCTATGACTCGATTTTATGGGATGATGATTGCTGGCCTGATTCTGATCGGGCCAGCAAAAGCAACCGCCACCAACGCTGAGTTGGGGGCCGAGGTGTTCAAAAAATGTGCCGCCTGCCATCAGGTCGGCCCGGGGGCCAGAACCCGTGTCGGCCCGCATCTGAACGATTTGTTCGGGCGCACAGCGGGCAGTCTTGAGGATGTGCGGTATTCCAAGGCCATGACGGGCAAGGGGACCGGGGGGCTGGTCTGGGATCTGGAAACGCTTGACGCGTTTTTACATGATCCCAAGGACTACGTTGTTGGCACGAGGATGAGCTTTCGCGGCGTCAAGAGTGCCGAGGATCGCAGTCATCTGATTTCTTATTTGCGTCTGTTTTCCGACAATCCGCGCGATATCCCCGAGGCCATGCCGACGGCCATCGGCACAGATCATGATCTTGACCCTGCCATTCTTGCGCTGGTGGGGGATGCAGAATACGGCGAATATCTTGCCAGTGAATGCCTGACCTGCCACCGTGCAGACGGAACCGACGCCGGGATCCCATCGATCACCGGTTGGCAGACCGAGGCCTTTGTGATCGCCATGCACAGCTATAAATCAAAAAAACGTCCACATCCGGTGATGCAAATGATGGCAGGCCGCCTGAATGACGAAGAGATAGCAGCTTTGGCCGCATATTTTAACAGCCTCAACTAAGGGGCGATCAAGGGAGGAAAGAACATGAAACTGAACAGACGGACCTTTATTGGAACGACGGTGGCGACGCTTTCGGCGTCGATGGTAAATGCGGCCGGTCACGGCAAACCCCGCGTTGTTGTCGTTGGTGGGGGGGCTGGCGGGGCGACCGCCGCGCGCTACATCGCCAGGGACAGCAATGGCGAGATAGATGTCACGCTGATCGAACCCAGCCGGGCCTATTATACGTGTTTCTTTTCAAACCTTTATCTTGGTGGCTTTCGCGAGATGGACTCGCTGGGCCATAGCTACGGCAAACTGGCGATGGCGGGCGTCAATGTGGTGCATGACTGGGCCGTCAGTGTGGATCGCGACGCCAAGACCGTCAGCCTCGCCGGGGGGGGAACCGTCGGTTATGACAAGTTGATCCTGAGCCCCGGCATCGATTTTGTGGATGGTGCGGTCGAAGGCTGGGATCTAAGTGCGCAAAACGCCATGCCCCACGCCTATAAGGCAGGCTCGCAGACTGAATTGCTCAAGGCGCAGATCATGGCGATGCCAGAGGGCGGCACCTTTGCAATGGTCGCCCCGCCAAACCCCTATCGCTGCCCTCCGGGGCCGTACGAAAGGGTGTCGATGGTGGCGCATACGCTGAAGGCCGTGAACCCGACCGCCAAGATCATCGTGGCTGACCCGAAAGAGAAGTTCTCGAAAATGGGTTTGTTTCAAGAGGGTTGGGCAGACAATTACGCTGGCATGGTGGACTGGATCGGGGCGGATTTTGGCGGGGGCAATGTCTCTGTCGATCCCGGTGCTATGACGGTGACCATCGATGGTGAGGTTACCAAGGTCGATGTTTGCAACGTGATTCCGGCCATGAAAGCGGGGCGGATTGCGGAACTGGCCGGGGTGACGGATGGCAATTGGGCGCCTGTGAATGCCATCGACATGAGCACCAAGGCCGACCCGGATGTGTATGTGCTTGGCGATTCAAGTGCGCAGGGCGATATGCCAAAATCGGGCTTTTCGGCCAATTCGCAGGCCAAGGTTTGCGCCAATGCGGTGCGCGGCGCACTGACGGGATCACGGGTGTTTCCGGCGAAATTTTCGAACACCTGTTGGTCGCTGATCGACACGGACAATGGTGTCAAGGTCGGCGCGACCTATGAGGCGACGGATGAAAAGATCGCCAGCGTTGGCAGTTTCATCTCGGCGACGGGCGAAACGGCGGAATTGCGCAAGGCTACATACGAGGAATCGTTGGGATGGTATGACGGGATCACGGCCGATATGTTTGGGTAAAGTCTGGTAAACACTGTCAAAGAGCGGGGCCTTGATCTGTATCATGGTCCCGCTTTTGCGTTGTGATACGCTGATTTCATATCGGAGGAGAAAACGATGAGAGTTTTGACATTGGGCCTTTTGGCCAGCCTGCACATTACGGCCGCCGCCGCGGATGGAGTTGTAACCTATGCCACGTCAGATAGCTTTGGAGATGTCACCTTTGCCGTGGAAAACGCTATCATTGGCAAGGGATTGGTGATCGACTACGTCAGCCATACCGGCGAGATGCTGGCGCGCACCAAGGCGGATGTGGGCGGCAGCAAGGATCTGTTCGAGGCGGCGGATGTGTTTTTGTTCTGCTCGGCCAGTCTGTCGCGGCAGGTGATGGAGGTTGATCCGATGAACATCGCCCATTGCCCTTACGCGGTTTTTGTTGCGGATCAGGCGGGCGAGGTCATTGTTGGCTACCGCGAAATGCCGGAGGGCGCGATGCAAGAGGTTCAGGCGCTGCTGGACGATATTGCGCGCGAGGCGGCTGGGGTGGAGTAGTCTGCGTCGAATTTGCAATGCAAATCCGACACACTGGGGGCGCTGCCCCCAGACCCCCGGAGTATTTTCACCAAGATGAAAGGGGAAGGTGTCGACAGGCTATTTAGCGGAGCAGGGGCGCGCCATTTTCGGCCTGTTCGGCGGCAAGTTCGTCGATGTCTTTGAATTTGATCGATTCCCCACAGCCACAGGCGTCAGACACGTTGGGATTGCGAAATTTGAATCCGCTTTCGAGCAGGCTGGTTTCATAATCGATTTCGGTGCCAAACAGGAACATC
>CALGTJ010000187.1 GCA_937901435.1 uncultured Rhodobacter sp.
CAGCCCCAGACCAGAGGCGATTATCGTCGCTTTCGCCTCGACATCGGCAAGGGTCTCTGCCCCATAAATCTCTGGCTGGCGCTGGCCGAGCAGGTTCAGGTTGGGACCGTTCAAAAGATAGACAATTCTGGACATGGGGTAGGCCTTTGTTCGTTTGTACCACTTGATACGCTGACGCGCACGCCTTGTCGATTGATAGCGCAAACGTCTGTGTGACACTCTGGACCTTGCGCCACAAACCGCGCTATCTGCGCGCAAACTCCGCCACAAGGACCACGCCGATGCCCTTTGACCGCTCTATCAAGATCGCGCCGTCGATCCTGTCCGCCGATTTCGCTGACTTTGGCCGCGAGATCCAGGCAATCGAGGCGCAAGGCGCGGATTGGGTGCATGTGGACGTCATGGACGGCCATTTCGTGCCCAACATCACCTTTGGCCCGCCCGCCTGCGCTGCATTTCGCCCGCATGTGAAAACCTTCATGGACGTGCATCTGATGATCGCGCCGGTTGATCCCTATATTGAAGCCTTCGCCAAGGCAGGCAGTGACATGATCACCGCCCATGTCGAGGCGGGCCCGCATATCCACCGCACGCTTCAAGCGATCCGTGCGGCTGGCTGCAAGGCGGGGGTCGCGCTGAACCCCGGCACACTAGTTGAGGTGGCGGAACCGTTGCTCGACATGGTGGATATGGTGCTGGTGATGACCGTGAACCCCGGCTTTGGCGGCCAAAAGTTCATCCATTCGCAACTGTCCAAGATCACGCGCCTTCGCGAGATGATCGGCGACCGCGAGGTCCATATTCAGGTGGATGGCGGGATCACCCCCGAAACCGCGCCCTTGGTCGCAAAGGCGGGCGCGGATGTGCTGGTGGCCGGATCTGCCGTGTTCAAGGGCGGCTCTGTGACACATCCCGCGCCTTATGGCGAGAACATGCGCGCGATCCGGGATGCGATCCTCGCCACCTAAGCAAGGCTTGCCCCACCCGCAAATCTCGGACATATTCACAACAAAGAATATCTGGGAGGATCTACCATGCTGACCCGTCGCACCCTGCTGGCCGCAGGCGCATCTGTTCTGTTGCCCCATCGTTTGTGGGCCAATACGTCACTGACCCTTGGCGCTTTGCAAATCGACACGCTCAGCGATGGCAATCTGGTTCTGCCCAAAAGCTTTGTCTTTGCGGGCGACGCCCCCGCCGGGGCCGCAGAGATCCTGACGCAATACGGCCTGACAGGGGAAACGCTGGAACCGCCCTGCAACGTGACGCTGGTGCGTGACGGGACCAACACCATCCTGTTAGACGTGGGCGCCGGGCCTGATTTCATGCCAACCGCCGGCGATCTGCCCGACGCACTTGACGCGCTTGGCGTGGCACCGGACGAAATCACCCATGTGGTGTTCACCCACGCCCACCCTGATCACATCTGGGGGCTGCTGGATGATTTCGACGATCCCATGTTCCCCGAGGCGACCCATATGATCGGCAAGGCCGAGTTCGACTATTGGATGAACCCCGAGACGGTCAACACCATCGACACGGGCCGCACCACCTTTGCCGTCGGGGCCAAGCGACGGCTGGAGGCGGTTGAGGATATGATTGAGACCTTCGATGACGGCGCAGAGATCCTGCCCGGCATTGCCGCCCGTGCCAGTTACGGGCACACACCCGGCCATATGTCGTTTCACATCAACAGCGGCAGCAACAACGCGATGATCCTTGGCGATGCTATCGTTAACCATCACCTCGCCTTTGCCCGCCCCGACTGGCAGGCCGGATCGGATCAGAATCCCGAGATGGGCGTGACCACACGTCTGGGATTGCTTGACCAACTGACCAGCGAACAAATGACGCTGATCGGCTTTCACCTGCCCGGCGGAGGAGTTGGACGGGCCGAAAAAGATGGCGATGGTTATCGCTTTGTGGAGGGCATCTAGATGCGCGCGCTTGTCCTTCCCCTTGCCCTGCTGATCGCCCTACCCGCATCTGCCTCAGAGGATATTGCCGATCAATACCCCGCCTCGCCGCTCTACTCCAAACCGGTCGAGGTGATCCCCAACGTCTGGTCCGCCATCGGCGCGACCGCCCCGCCGACCTACGAGAACTCTGGCCATAACAACAACCTCAGCTTTATCGTTACGGGCGACGGTGTGATCGTGGTGAACGGCGGCGCTGCGGCAATGCTGGCCGAGGCGTTGCATACCGAAATCAAGGCGATCACCGACCAGCCCGTCAAACTGGTCATCAACGAGAACGGTCAAGGCCACGCCATGCTGGGCAATTCTTATTGGGCCGATCTGGGCGTGCCAATTGTCGCCCATGCCGATGCGGCGCATGAGTTTGACAAGACCGCCTTCAACATCCTTGAGGGCATGAAAGGCTATAACCGCGACAAGGCCGAGGGCACCCGTACCCAAGGGCCGACAGAGACCTTCGAGGACAGCTACACCCTTGAGATGGGCGATATGACCATCGAGATCCTGCATCTGGGCCCCGCGCACTCGCCCGGCGATATCTCTGTCTGGCTGCCCGAGCAAAAGCTGGTCATCGCCGGCGACATGGCCTTTCACGAACGGATGCTGCCGCTGTTTGCCGACACCTGCACCTCTTGCTGGATAGAGACATGGGAAACGGCCTTTGAACCGCTCGGCGCGCTTTATGTGATCCCCGGCCATGGTCATCCGACCAATATGGCGCAGGTGCGCCGTTACACCCATGACTACCTCGTCGACATCCGCACCAAGATCGGCGCGCATCTGGAGGATGGCGGAGACCTTGCAGATGCGTATTATATCGACCAAAGCGAATGGACGCGGCTGGACACGTTCGAAGAGCTTGCCACCAAGAACGCCGGACGCGTCTATGAGGAAATGGAATTCGAATAATGGCCGCAACGCCGCCCGTCTGTGACTTTGGCTGGACCGCTGTGGATTTCACCCTGCCCGCCACGGATGGCGGCAGCTACAGCCTTGCCGATATTGCAGGCGAAAACGGCACGCTGCTGATGTTCATCTGCAATCACTGCCCCTATGTGACCTCGGTCATCGACCGGATCGTTTCGGATGCTCGCGACATCATCGGGCTGGGCATTGGTGTGGCAGCGATTTCTGCCAATGACGCGACGCATTACCCGCAGGACAGCTTTGACAACATGGCCAGCTTTGCCAGCGCGAACAGGTTTCCCTTTCCCTATCTCTATGACGACCCCCAAACCACCGCGCGTGCCTATGGGGCGGCCTGCACGCCTGACTTCTTTGGCTTCAATGCAGATGGCGAATTGCAGTACCGGGGCCGCCTTGATGCCTATGGCCGTGCAGCCCGCCCAAAAGGTGCTGCGCGCGATCTGTTTGACGCCATGCAACAAATTGCCGATATCGGCACAGGCCCGGCCACGCAGGTCGCCTCTATGGGATGCTCTATCAAATGGAAATGAATACGCTCGCGCTGGTCTTTGACCTTGACGGCACCCTCATCGACAGCGCCCCCGACATCCACGCCGGGGTCAACGCGACCATGCGCGCGGCCGACCTGCCAGAGCTAAGCTTTGGTCAGGTGCGCAGCTTTATCGGCAAAGGCGTGCCGGCGCTGATCTCGCAATGCCTTGCCGCGAGTGAGATCAAAGAGACGCCCGCGCTTTTCAACACGCTCTGCGCCGATTTCAGCAAGCGCTATGAAACAGCGGTCGCATTGACCGTGCTTTACACCAATGTGATCGAAACGCTGACGATCCTCAAATCACAGGGCTACGCCTTGGGCCTCTGCACCAACAAACCAGAGCACCCCACCCATGCCGCGCTGGCGCATTTTGGGCTGACGCATTTCTTTGACGGCTTTGCCTTTGGCGATGGTCCCTACAACCGCAAACCCGACGCCGCCCCGCTGCTGCATGTGCAGACTGCGTTGAAGGCGGGCAAGATCCTATATGTCGGCGATAGTGAAACGGACGCCGCCACCGCGCAGAACGCACAAGTGCCCTTTGCCCTGTTCACCGAGGGCTATCGCAAAACGGCAATCGACGACCTGCCCCATGACGAGGCCTTTGACGACTTTCAGGACCTGCCGGACATCGCCGCACGGCTTTTGCCCCGCTAAGCCTCAATCGAACCGCGCGCGCAACTCGGTCTTCAGGACCTTGCCGTAGTTGTTCTTTGGCAGCTCCGGAACAAAGACATAGGCTTTGGGTCGCTTGAAGCGTGCCACATGGGCAAGGCAATGGGCGTCTAGCGCCTCGGGCGTGACATCCCCCACGACAAAAGCCACAACATCCTCGCCCCACTCTGCCGAAGGCCGCCCCACCACCGACACTTCGCGCACGTCAGGGTGCAACAACAGCGCCTCTTCGACCTCACGCGGATAGATGTTGCTGCCCCCCGAAATGATCAGATCCTTGGAGCGATCCACCAGCGTCAGATAACCGTCGCTGTCCAGCCGCCCGATGTCCCCGGTCATCAACCAGCCATCGCGCATCGCACACGCTGTGGCCTCTGGGTTGTTCCAATACCCCTCCATCACAGGGGCCCCGCGCACCATGATCTCGCCGGCCTCGCCGGCGGGCAGAAAGCCATAGCCGTTGCCAATCGCCACCTCGACCACCGACTGCGCGCGCCCAACAGAGCCAAGCCGCTCGCGCCAGCGCAGATGCGTGCGGTCTGCCACCTCGTCGCGCGGCAAGGCCGTGATCGCCATCGGACATTCGCCCTGTCCGTAGATTTGCACAAACTTCGGCCCGAACCAGTCCACCGCCTCGGTGATATCGGCCAGATACATCGGCCCACCACCGTAAACCACGGTTTTGATCCCGTCGCCCCGGCTACCGCGCGCCTTTGCGACATCCTGCAATCGCCGCACCATGGTAGGTGCAAGAAACATTGAAACAGAGCCGTGCCCAGCGGCAAGATCCAGAACCTCGCCCGCGTCATACCCGCCAGAGGCCGGGCAGATATGCGCCGCCCCCCGCCGCACATGGATCGACATGTAAAGACCTGCGCCGTGGCTCATCGGGGCCGCATAGAGCGCTGCATCCTTGGCGCTGACATCGTCCACATCCAGCGGATAGGCCAGCGAGGCCGCCATCACCATGCCATGCGTGATGCGCACACCCTTGGGACGGCCCGTCGTACCCGAGGTATAAAACAACCAGCACAAGTCACCCGACGCGCGTGCAAGACACGTCATGCCGTCACCCGTCGTCATCTGCGCAAACGCCGCACCGCCCACATCAATCACCGGACAGTCGACCCGCAGGTCAGTTCCGTGGTCATGGGTGACCAGAACCAGACCCGCGCCCGAATCCTTGATGATCCACGCAGCCTCCTTGGGATGCAGCTTGGCGTTGATCGGCACGACCACGCCCCCCGCCATCCAGACACCATAAAAGGCAATCAGATATTCGGGGCAATTCTTCATGAACAACGCAACGCGATCTCCGGGGGTACCGCCGCGTGTGACCAAAGCCCGCGCCAGACTGGCCGCGCGCCGATAGAACCCGGCATAATCCGCAACCACCTGATCCCCCAACAGGATCGCTGGCGCATCCGCCGCTGCAACCGCCTGCCGTTCAAGCCAAAGTGCCAGATTCATCCCACCCCCTACGCTCTGCCAGATGCAGAGAACCCGGATTCAACAGCCGATGCAATCACCACATCCAATATGAGACACCACATCCGCCCCACGCGGCGGGCCCCATCGTGGCAAAGCCAAAGATGGGGAGGATAAAGCGCCGCACAGCGGCTCCTTTTGGCCAGATTGTCCAGAGCCGCTTAGTCGTAGTACTCACGATACCACTGCACAAAGCGGCGCACACCTTCTTCCAGCGGTGTACGCGTCAAGGCTCCCACCAGAGCCTCTAACAAGGACGCATCCGCCCAGGTCGCAGGCACATCGCCCGGCTGCATGTCCATATAATTGACCTGCGCGGTCTGCCCCATGGCCGTCTCGACCGCGCGCACGAAATCCATGAGCGGCGTGGGCGCGGAATTGCCGATGTTGACCACGCGAAACGGGGCCACGGGCGACAGGCTGTCCATCTCGCCCACCGGCACTTCGCCCGGAGGCACGGCACGCAGTCGCATCAACCCCTCGACCAGATCTTCGACAAAGGTGAAATCACGGCTCATTTTGCCGTGATTATAAACGTCAATCGGCTCTCCGGCCTTGATCGCCTTCACGAACTTGAACAGTGCCATATCGGGGCGCCCCCAAGGACCGTAAACCGTAAAGAACCGGAACATCGTGACCGGAATGCCGTAAAGATGCGCGTAGGAATGGGCCATCCCCTCTGTCGCCTTTTTGGTGGCGGCGTAAAACGACATCTGGTGGTCCGCCTTATGGGTCTCGGCATAGGGCATTTGGGTATTGGCCCCATAGACGGACGAGGTCGAGGCCAGCATCAGATGCTTTGGCGGGTTATGCCGCGCGGCCTCCAGCACCTCATAGGTGCCAATCAGATTGGCCTCGACATACGACCACGGCGCGTCGATGGAATAGCGCACACCCGCCTGTGCGGCCAGATGCACCACGGTATCGGGCTGATGCTCTGCCATCAGATCGGCCATCACGCCCGCATCCTCTAGGCGCGCGTTCACGGCCGTGAATCCCGGCGATTGCGCCAGGATCGCGTGGCGGGCGTCCTTGAGGGCCGGATCGTAATAATCGGTCATCGCATCCAGCCCGACCACCTTTGCACCCGACTGCAACAGCCGTTCCGCCGTGTGAAAGCCGATGAACCCCGCAGAGCCTGTCACCAACGCCGTTTCAGCCATTTTGTTTTCCTTCTTTATCCTTGCCGGTGACCTTTACAGGCCGCCCCCCCGGCAAATGAAACGCAGCCGCTGCGGTGATCCAGATCAGCCAGAGATCAAGCTTGAGGGATTGGTTCTTTTGATAAATCAAATCCAGCCGCGCTTTTCTGGGCACACAGGCCCGCGCATAAACCGCTTCGGCCTCGGCTGCATCCTTGCAATGACGCAGCAGCCAGTCCTCGTGACGGGCGTAAAAATAGCTGGCCATGCCTGTTATGCCGGGACGACTTTGCAAGACCTGTTCGTAGACCTCGGGGAACCGTTCCACGACAGAACGCAATGGCGGGCGCGGGCCGACCAGGCTGATGTCGCCCCGGATCACATTCCACAGCTGGGGAATCTCATCCGCATGAGTGCGCCGCAAAACCCGCCCCATCCGCGTGATTCGGGCGGCCTTATGCCCACCACTCACGCCTGAATCTTGTCTCTCGACCGTCATGGTGCGAAATTTCCAAAGACGAAATCCGGTTTTGGGCCCGCACATCCGCTCTGATACATAAAAAATCGGCAGGCCATCCTTACGCCAGATCATCAGCGCAAACACCAGCCCGGCGGGGATCAGAACCGGCAACATCAAGCCAATGGTCACAAGGTCCAAAACACGCTTTGGGATCGTCAAACTGGCCCCCTTTTGGCGAGCAACGCCCCTTAACGCTCAACCTATCCGGAAAAGCCTCTTTTCAGAGGGTTTCCATATCTTGGCGCTCAAGACGTCGGCAACACAACATCCGCTGGTTTTCGATTTTTTTCCAAGCCACCACCTCAATTGCGCCTCAATTGCGCCACATTGTTGCCAACAAACATCTACCCGACAGACAATCAGCCCTGTCCAGCCCGCGTTAAGCAGAAATTGGGGTGTCATGCACAGAAATTTTTCACTATAACGAGAGTAGCACAGGGAAAATCGAGGAGCTGCCAAGCGTGAGAACCGGCCTTTTTCTAATCGTACTGTGTGTGTTGACGGCTTGCAGCTTGCCGCGCGGCGCGGCGCTTCAGTCAGAAGTGATCAAATCAGCAGATAACGAAGACGCGCCTTTCGCGGTCTATGCGGTGTCGCGCGATACGGTCGAGACCTTTGGCGCATGGCCCCATTGGCATGGTTATTCCAGCTGGATCGGCCGCACCCGTGGCCCCGCCAGCCCGGTTATCACTTCGGGTGACAGGCTGGATCTGGTGATCTGGGACAACTCGGAAAACTCGCTGCTTTTGACCCAGGGTGCCAAGGTTGTGGATATGCAGGGCATTCAGGTTGACACGGATGGGGCGGTGTTCATTCCGTATCTCGACAAGATCTACGTCAAAGGCAAATCCCCGGACAGCGCGCGCGCCCTCATTCAGGACCGCCTGTCAGAGATCCTGCCATCCGCGCAGGTGCAACTGAATTACACAGCCGGAAACAGTTCTTCGGTCAGTCTTGTTGGCGGGGTTGGCGCACCGGGTGCATTTCCTTTGCCGGACCGCAACTTTTCCGTGCTCAAACTGATCGCCAAGGGCGGCGGCGTATCCCCCGGAATGCGCAACCCCACCGTCAAGCTGGTGCGCGACGGGCGCACTTATCAGGTGTTCCTCAGCCATCTTTACGAAGACGCCAGTCTGGATGTCGTTCTAAAGGGCGGCGACAAGGTGATCGTGGAACAAGACAGCCGGTATTTTCAGGCCCTCGGCGCGTCTGGCCGCGAGGAATTGGTCTATTATACCAAAGACACAGTCAACGCCTTAGAGGCGATGTCCATTGTCGGCGGGATCACCGATGCGCGCGCGGACCCCAAAGGTATTTTGATTCTGCGCGAGTACCCTGCGTCCTATGTGTCCAAGACCGGCAAGGGACCGTCAAAAACCGACGTGGTTTTTACCATCGACCTGACCACGGCTGACGGCCTGTTCAGTGCGCGACGGTTTTACATAGAACCAAGGGATGTTGTGCTTGTCACGGAATCGCCCATTACGAAAGCACAGACGATCTTTGCGCTCATAGGTGGACTATTCGGCCTTGCTCGCTCGGCCACAAGCCTTTCAAACTGATCTGAGCCAGTAAGTCGCGGGGAACCGTCGGTTTTAGGTCGCATTCCCGCGAAATTTGCGATTATCTCGACCAGACGCTAATCAAAAGCTTCTGGCCGGGAAAAAACCATGACCATGACCAAGCAACCAGAGTTGGATCTGTCTCCGAAACTGTCCGACGAGGTGCGCCAGACGACCTGTTATATGTGTGCCTGCCGCTGTGGCATCAATGTGCATATGAAGACTGGCGCGGATGGCAATTTGCAGGTCGCTTATATCGAGGGCAACCGCGATCACCCGGTCAATCAGGGGGTTTTCTGCGCCAAAGGCTCTGCCGGGATCATGCAGGTCACAGCCCCCTCGCGTCTGCGCGCGCCGCTGAAACGGGTCGGCCCGCGCGGCTCTGGCGAGTTCGAGGAAATATCATGGGACGAGGCGCTGGATATAGCGACGCAATGGCTGGCCCCGATCCGCGCCGAGGCCCCTGAAAAGCTGGCGTTTTTCACCGGGCGCGATCAATCGCAGTCCTTCACATCCTATTGGGCGCAGGCCTACGGCACGCCCAATTATGCCGCCCACGGCGGGTTCTGTTCGGTGAATATGGCCGCCGCTGGCATCTATACCATGGGCGGGGCCTTTTGGGAGTTCGGCCAGCCTGACTGGGACTACACCAAGCTGTTCATCCTCTTTGGCGTCGCAGAAGACCACGACAGCAACCCGATCAAGATGGGTCTGGGCAAGCTAAAAGCGCGCGGGGCCAAGGTAATCGGCGTCAACCCGATCCGCACCGGCTATAACGCCATCGCCGATGAATGGGTTGGCATCACGCCCGGCACCGATGGGCTGTTCATTCTGGCGCTGATCCATGAATTGCTGCGCGCGGGCAAGATCGACCTGACCTATCTGGCGCGGTACACGAATGCGCCGGTGCTGGTCAACTCGGACCCCAAGTCACCGGAATATGGTCTGTTCCTGCGCGACGACGACGGCAAAGAGCTTGTCGTGGACCGCCGCACGGGCAAGCCTGCCGCCTTTGATGCCGATGGGGTCGAGCCTGATCTGGCCGGCACCTATCGTCGCGCGGGTTTTTCGCATCGCCCGGTTCTGCACCTGATCGCAGACCGCTATATGGCCCCGGAATACGCCCCCGACGCGGTGGCAGAGAGGGTCGGGATCAGCGCCGATCGCATCCGCAAGATCGCCGCCGAAATCGCGCGCGTCGCGTTCGAGGAAGAGATCACCCTGAACCGGGAATGGACCGATTTTCGTGGCAAAAAGCACGAGACAATGACGGGCCGTCCGGTCAGCTTTCACGCCATGCGCGGGATTTCGGCCCATTCCAACGGCTTCCAGACCTGCCGCGCGCTGCATGTACTGCAAATCCTGATCGGCTCTGTTGAGGTCCCCGGCGGGTTTAGGTTCAAGCCGCCCTACCCCAAACCCTCGACCGCCCATCCCAAGCCCCATTGCAACGTGCAACCCGGCAAGCCTCTGGACGGTCCGCATCTGGGCTTTGTGCATGGCCCCGATGACCTGGCGCTGAAACCAGACGGCACAGCCGCGCGCATCGACAAGGCCTTTACCTGGGACAACCCGATGAGCGCCCATGGCATGATGCATATGGTCATCAGCAACGCCCACGCGGGTGATCCTTACAAGATCGACACGCTGTTCATGTATATGGCGAATATGGCGTGGAATTCCTCGATGAACACGTCAGAGGTCATCGCCAAGCTGACCGATACCGATGAGGACGGCGAATATGTCATCCCGCGCATCATCTATTCCGACGCCTATTCCAGCGAGATGGTCGCCTTTGCCGATCTGATCCTGCCCGACACCACCTATCTTGAACGCCACGATTGCATCAGCCTGCTGGACCGCCCGATTTGCGAGGCTGACGCGGCTGCCGATGCGATCCGCTGGCCCGTGATAAAACCCGACCGCGATGTGCGCCCCTTCCAATCCGTGCTGTGCGAGCTTGGCGCGCGACTGGATCTGCCCGGTTTCGTCAACGAGGATGGCAGCCAGAAATACGCCGATTACGCCGATTATATCGTCAATCACGAACGCCGCCCCGGTGTGGGGCCTCTGGCGGGTTGGCGGCTGGGGCAGAACGGTCTGTCCAAAACAGGACGCGGAGAGCCGAACGCAGGCCAGCTTGACAATTACATCGCCAATGGCGGGTTCTGGATACGGCACATTCCCGAAGAGGCCGCCTATTACAAGCCATGGAACACCACCTATCAGGATTGGGCGGTCGAGACGGGTCTCTTTGACAAGCCGCAGCCCTATCTGTTCCAGCTTTATGTCGAACCAATGCGCAAGTTCCAACTGGCCGCCGAAGGGCATGGTCATCGCCAGCCCCCGGATCATTTGCGCGAACAGATCAAGGCCACGCTGGACCCGCTGCCGATCTGGTATCCGCCTTTTATGGATGGCCACGCCGACCCAGAGGAATACCCGGTTCAGGCGCTGACCCAGCGGCCCATGGCCATGTATCACTCGTGGGGGTCGCAAAACGCCTGGCTGCGTCAGATCCACGGCGCGAACCCATTGTATGTGCCGACAAAAATCTGGCTGGCCAATGGCTTTGCCGAGGGGGATTGGGCGCGTGTGACCTCTCCAAGTGGCGAAATCACCGTACCTGTCGTGCATATGGCGGCGCTGAACGAAAACACCGTCTGGACATGGAACGCCATCGGCAAGCGCAAGGGCGCTTGGGCACTGGACAAGGACGCGCCGGAGGCGACCAAGGGCTTTCTGCTCAACCACCTGATCGACGAATTGCTGCCCGCACGCGGCGACGGGATGCGATGGTCGAACTCTGACCCTGTGACGGGCCAAGCCGCATGGTTCGACCTGCGCGTAAAGATCGAAAAGGTCAAAGCCCCGGCAGAATCGCACCCCTCTTTCCCGGCGCAGACATCCCCGGTACCCAAGGCCCCTACCAGTACCGCGCAAAAGGTGGGCGAATGACCCGCACGCTGATCCTGATCCTTTTGGCAGTGGTGCTGATCGTCGGGTCGTTCATCTGGTTCGTGGCCACATGGAACCCACAGTCCGAAGAGTCGATAACGGCCCTGCCCCATATACAGGTGCAGTCATGACTTGGGTCACGGGCCATAATGGCGTTCGCCTGCATGTCCAGACCGCAGGCGATCCGGCCAATCCCGCGATCCTGCTGGTTCATGGCTGGTCACAGCACTCGCTGTGCTGGCAGCACCAGATGCAGGCTCTGGCTGATCACTATTACCTCGTCGCCCCCGATCTGCGCGGGCATGGGGCCAGTGACAAACCGACAGAGGCAGAGGCCTATAACACTTCAACCCCTTGGGCCGGGGACATCGCGGCGATCATCGACCAACTGTCCCTCGACAAGCCACTGCTGGTCGGCTGGTCTTTGGGCGGTTACATCTGCGGCGACTATCTGCGGATGCACGGCAGCGCTGCTGTCGCGGGCCTCGCGCTGGTTGGCAGCGCCGTAACGCTTGGCAAATATGCGCCTGCCGAAGTGATTGCCGCACGTAGCCCGGCTGCCATGGCGATTGGCATGTATTCCGAGGATCAGGCAGAGAACCTTGCCGCCACGCTGGCCTTCGTCAAAGCCTGCACCGCCGCGCCCATCAACGCCGACGACCTTGCGACCATGGTAGGGTACAATATGCTGGTTGCGCCTGACATCCGCCAGCATTGCCGCCTGCGCCACGAGGATTACCGCCCGACCATGGCCTCTCTCACAATACCCGCGATGGTGCTGTGGGGCAGCAAGGACGCCATCGTCCTGCCGCCCATGGCGCACCAAGCCCTCGACACGATCCCGCAGGCGCAACCTGTCGAACTCGCAGGCCTCGGCCACGAGCCGTTTTTCGAGGATCCGCCCCGTTTCAACAGCGCTTTGACCGCATTCGCGGATCAAGCCTTTACCAAACACCCGACGCAACCCCGGAAGGTGCCATGACCGAACTTCCCACCCATACGACGCGCAAACTGGGTCTTGTGATCGACCTTGATACCTGCGTCGGCTGCCACGCCTGCGTGATCGCCTGCAAAGGCTGGAACACCGAAAATTATGGCGCGCCGCTGGCCGATCAGGATGCCTATGGCGCAGAGCCCGTGGGCAGTTTCCTGAACCGGGTCCATTCCTACGAGATCCAGCCCGAAAATGCGCCTGCGCAACTGGTGCATTTCCCCAAAAGCTGCCTGCATTGCGAAGACGCGCCCTGTGTCACCGTCTGCCCCACGGGGGCCAGTTACAAGCGGGTCGAGGATGGGATCGTTCTTGTCAATGAGAGCGACTGTATTGGTTGCGGTCTCTGCGCATGGGCCTGTCCCTATGGCGCGCGCGAAATGGACCCGACCGAGAAGGTGATGAAGAAGTGCACATTATGCGTCGACCGGATCTATAACGAAAACCTGCCCGAAGAAGACCGCGAACCGGCCTGTGTGCGCACCTGTCCCTCTGGCGCGCGCCACTTTGGCGATTTCGCCGACCCGGACAGCAATGTCAACGCTTTGGTGGCAGAGCGTGGCGGGATAGAACTTATGCCCGAACAAGGCACCAAACCCGTCAACCGCTACCTGCCACCGCGTCCCAAAGACGTCGAGATCGACGTGCTCGGCCCGCTGCTGGCCCCCGTCACCGAAGAGGCACGCGGCTTTCTTGGCTGGCTCGACAAGGCGCTGGACCGCCTGCCCGGTCAATCCGCGCGTGCCAGCAAAGAGAGGCGCTGATGCATCCCGCAAAATCCATTATCCTCTTTACGGCTTCCTCGGGCCTCGGGTTCGGGCTGTTGGTGTTTCTTTGCATGGGCTTTCCCGACGTCACCGGTTGGGTGGCCTTCGTCTTTTTCGCAATCGCCTTTGCTCTGGCGGGGGGGGGATTGGTGTCTTCGACTTTTCACCTCGGCCACCCGGAACGCGCGCTCAAGGCGTTTAGCCAATGGCGCACAAGCTGGCTCAGCCGCGAGGGCTGGCTGGCCTGCGCAACGCTTGGAACCGCCGGGCTTTATGCCGCTTTGCTGATCTTCACAGGGATCCGCGTGCTGCCCTTGGGCTGGCTTGCCGCCCTGTTATGTATCGCCACGGTCTATGCCACCTCGATGATCTACGCCCAGCTTAAGACCGTGCCGCGCTGGAACCACTGGACCACATCGGCGCTGTTCATGGCGCTTGCCCTGACGGGGGGCGCGCTTTTGTCCGGTGCCGTGATGCTGGCCATGCCCATGCTGGCGATCTGTTTTACGCTGCAATTCTACACTTGGAAACTGGGGGACACTCTGCTGGCCGAGAGCGGAACAACGATTGCCAGCGCCACGGGTCTGGGAGGGATTGGGACCGTGCGCGCGTTTGAACCGCCCCATACAGGCGGCAATTACCTGACAAAAGAGATGTTCTTTGTCATCGCGCGCAAACACGCGCTGAAACTACGCTCTATCGGCCTTGCCCTTGCCTTTGTCGCGCCCTTCCTGCTGTTGCTGCTGCCATTCGCACATATCTTTGCGTTGATTGCGATCCTCGCCCATGTGGCTGGCCTGTTGGTGCTGCGCTGGTTGTTTTTTGCAGAGGCAGAGCATGTGGTCAGCCTTTATTACGGGCGCAGCTAACCGCCCCGCGCCCGCCCGAACCCCAAGGACAACGCGTATAATGCGGCAGCCGCGCAGACGATGCTGGGGCCTGCGGGCGTGTCCAGTTGCAGCGACATTCCAAGGCCAAGCAAGACAGAAACCCCGCCGATCAGCACCGCAAAAACCGCCATCGCCTCTGGCGAGCGGGCAAGCGAGCGCGCGGCGGCGGCCGGAATGATCAGCATCGCCCCGATCAGCAAGGCGCCGACCACCTTTAGCGCCAGCGCCACGACAACCGCCATCGCCAGCGTCAACACCAACCGCTCTCGTGCGGGGTCAATGCCGGCAGAGCGGGCCAGTTCCTCGTTCAGGGTCGTGGTCAGCAGAGCTTGCCAGCGCCAGATCAGCAACCCCAGCACCAGCACCGCGCCGCCCCAGATCACTGCCAGTTCACGGACCCCAACCGCCAGAATATCGCCAAACAGCAAGCCCTCTAAATTGACCCGCGCGCCTGCGGTCAAAGAGATCGCCACCAACCCCACAGCCAGCGCACTATGGGCCAGAACGCCCAGCACCGTGTCCATGGCATGCCCGCGCCCGGCCAAACTGGACACGGCCACGGCCATCGCAAGGGAAACCCCCAATGTGCCAAGCGTGACGGGCAGCGAAAACGCCAAGGCCAAGGCCACGCCCAGAATGGCGGCATGGGCCGTGGCATCCCCGAAATAGGCCATGCGTCGCCAAACGATAAAGGCCCCCAAAGGCCCCGCCGCCAGCGCGACGCCCAAACCCGCAATCAAAGCACGCAGTAGAAAATCACCCAACATTACAGCGCCTTAATGCGTATGGTCGTGGTTGTGGTTGTGATCATGGTCATGGTCATGCTCGTGCTGATACAAGGCCAGCGCGCCGCCGGTTCCATGCCCAAACAAGGCGCGGTATTCCGGCGCGGCAGAGACCACATTGGGCGTGCCCTCACAACAGACGTGTCCGTTCAGACAGATCACGCGGTCAGAGGCGCTCATCACCACATGCAGATCATGGCTGACCAGCAGAACCGCACAACCCAGATCGCGGCGCACATCCTCGATCAGCTTGTAAAAACCCGCAACACCGCGCTGGTCAAGACCTTGGGTCGGCTCGTCGAGAATAAGGATTTCAGGATCCACCAGCAGCGCACGGGCTAGCAGAACCCGCTGCAACTGCCCCCCGGACAAGGCGCTTAACTGAGTCTGTTCCAGACCTTGCCCCCCGACGCGGTCCAGCACCTGCGCCACAGCCTTTGCCGTCTGACGCACCGGCAGCGACAAGAACCGGGCAACAGTCAGCGGCAGGGTCGCGTCAATCGCCAGCTTTTGGGGGACATAGCCGATGCGCAAGGCCGCCTTGCGCAACACGCGCCCAGATCTAGGCTGCAAAACCCCCAGCAAGGCGCGGATCAGCGTGGATTTTCCCGATCCGTTGGGGCCAACGATTGTCACAATTTCTCCGGGCTCTATCGCAAAGTTGACCTTGGCCAGCACCGGCGCACCGCTATAGCTGATGGTCATATCCTGCGTGGAAATCAGGCTCATGGCGCGCATCCGGGGCACAGGCCGACCGCCTCAAGGTTCACCCGCTCGACCTGAAATCCGATCACCTCTGCCGCCACTTCGATCTCGCTCCGCGCGTCACTTATCGGGGCTTCGGCCACCGAATCACAGGCGCGGCAGATAAAAAAGATCGGCGAATGGGGCGTGCCGGGGTGCATACAGGCTGCGAAAGCATTCAGGCGGCGCACCCGATGGGCAAAGCCGTGCTCGACCAGAAAATCCAAAGCGCGGTAGGCCACAGGCGGCTGGTGCCCGAACCCATCGGCAGCAAGCCGTTCCAACACTTCATAAGCGCCCAGCGCCTTGTGGGATTCCAGCAGAATTTCCAGCGCGCGCCGCCGCACCGGCGTCAGGCGCAATCCGTCTTCGCCGCAAATAGCATCGGCGCGCGCAAGGATGTCGCCTGTGCAGGCGCTGTGATCATGGGGGACAAAAGCGAGGGGCGTTTCGGTCATGCAGATCCTGAGAGTTCCGTCGAGGTGATGCATTTTGTGTATTGTTATAACATTACACATTGTCTAAACCATCTGGCAAGTAAACACAAGGACCCGATCATGCGCTGGCTTGCCCTCCTTTCTTCGCTCTCGTTGTCGACCGCTGCCTTGGCCGAGGTGCCCAAAGTCGCGGTCGATATCGCGCCTGTGCATAGTCTGGTCGCCGCCGTGATGGGCGATCTTGGGACCCCCGATCTGATCTTGCCGCCCGACGGAGATCCCCATCATTTCCAGTTGCGCCCCAGCCAGATGCAAGCCCTCAGCACGGCTGATCTGGTGGTCTGGATCGGGCCTGCGCTGACGCCGTGGCTAGAGGATGTATTGCACAGCGGCGCGGTGAATGGACGGACAGAGCTGGAACTGCTGGACCCGGATCACTTGCCTATGGTCATCGAGGGCATGGTTGCGACGCTGAACACAGAGACGGAAGAGCATGATCATGATGTCGATCATGACCCAAAGCCCACAGACGAACATGACGAACATGAAGATCACGAGGAGGACCATGCAGGTCACGACCATGGCCCGACCGATTCCCATATCTGGCTCGACCCTATGAACGCCCAGCATTTCCTGACTGAAATTGCAGAGGCACTCGCAGCGATCGACCCTGACAACGCTGCGACGTATGCGCAAAACGCCGAGACCAGCAGAACAAGGATTGCGACGCTGACAGAGCAGTTGACCAATGACCTGCGCCCTCTGCGCAATGTCGCGCTGATCCCTTATCACGATGCATATAAATACTTTTTTATCCGCTTCGACCTCCAGATCTCGGGCAGTCTTGCGGCCACGGATGCCGCTGCGCCAAGTGCGGCGCGTCTTAGCGAATTGCGCGACAGGCTGGCCGGGGAACGCCGTCCCTGCCTGTTCACCGAACCGGGCGCGAACGAAAAGCTGATCGCCTCGGTCCTGTCGTCTGACACCGACGCCGTGATCCGGCATCTGGACGGATTGGGCACGACTTTGACGCCGGGACCCGCGCTATACGAGGCTTTGATCCGCGATATGGCTGCGGCGATCCTGTCTTGCCGCTTGTAACGCATATGTAGAAACGCAGGCCCTGCGGTTTTGAGGGATTATCGCGCTATCGAAGGCGCTGCTCTGTGACCGCGTCAAAGAAATACGCCTGCGCGGGATCAAAGCACACGCCAACCGTGCCGCCCTTTGGCATCGGTTGATCCTCTCGCGCCTCGACGGTCAGGCGCTCGCCATTTTGGGCGTTAAGGTAGACATAGGACACATCGCCCAGCGATTCCGCCAGATCGACGGCGTGGCTGTCGCCCTCCGGGTCCAGCACCAGATGGTTGGGGCGCAAACCGACCGAGATCGCGGTACCCTCAGCGGGGAGCATGACCGAGGTCGGCACCAAAACGTCGCCGAGACCCGGCACCCGCACGCCGCCGCCCTCGACGACACCACCGAAGAAATTCATCGCAGGCGAGCCGATGAACCCGGCGACAAAGCGGTTGTCAGGGTCGCGGTACAGATCCAGAGGTGCGCCGACCTGCTCGATCCGACCCGCGCGCAGCACCACGATCTTGTCGGCCAGCGTCATCGCCTCGACCTGATCATGGGTCACATAGATCATCGTCGCGCCGATCTCGTTGTGCAGACGCGCGATTTCCACCCGCATCTCGACACGCAGTTCTGCGTCAAGGTTCGAGAGCGGTTCATCAAACAGAAACACCTCTGGCCCGCGCACGATGGCGCGACCGATGGCGACGCGCTGGCGTTGACCACCTGACAGAGCCTTGGGTTTGCGTTTCAGGTAGTCGTCCAGTTGCAGGATACGGCTGGCCTCGCCCACCTTGGCCTTGATTTCCGCCTTGGGGTGCCCAGTCATTTTCAGGCCGAACCCCATGTTTTCCTCGACCGTCATATGCGGATACAGCGCGTAGGTCTGGAATACCATCGCCACGCCACGCTCTGACGGGTCCAGCCGGGTCACGTCACGATCACCGATGTGGATCGCCCCGGCAGAGGTTTCCTCCAGCCCTGCCACCATCCGCAGCAAGGTGGATTTCCCGCAGCCAGAGGGACCGACAAAAACGCAGAACTCGCCATCCTCGATTTGCAGGTCGATCCCATGGATCACCTGAACATCGCCGTAGCGTTTGAGCGCACCGTTCAGCGTTACGCCTGACATGATCTAAGCCCCCATTTTCAATGTATCTTTCGCTTCATCCGGAAAACGCCAGTCTTCGGCCTCTGCCGCAATTCGCTCGCTGACCGGGCGGATGACGGCCACCAGCGCCTCTAGCGCGGCCAGATCAGTGCGGGCCGTGGAACTTGTCACCGACAATGCTCCCAGAACCCGTCCGCGCCGGGTCAGGATCGGCATGGCAACGCAGATGATCCCCGGCTCGTGTTCTTCGCGGTCAAAGGCATAGCCGCGCTTGCGGATCTCGGCCAATTCGGCGCGCAGACTGTCCGCATCCCCCAGCGTGCCGTCTGTGAAACGATGATAGCTTTGTTGTGACAGAACGCGGTCCTGTTCCGGGCCATCCAGATAGGCCAACATCGCCTTGCCAACTCCGGTGCAATAGGCCGGGCCGACCTTGCCTGCCTCTGAAAACATCTGGATCGGGCGGGTGGCGTTACGTTTGTCCACGTATAGCACCTGCCCGTTGTCCAACTGCGCCAGATGCACTGTCTCGCCCACCTGCTTGCTGAGACTGTCCAAAAAGGGCCGCGCCACCGGGGCCAGCGAGGATTGTGTCCAGGCCGCATGGGCAAGCCGCACCAGACGGATGCCCAGCGCATAGGTCTGGCGATCCGGATCAAACGTCAGCACGCCCTGATGGGTCAGTGTCTGCAACAAACGGTACAGCGTCGCCTTGGGATAGGGCGCACCGTCCAGCACGTCGGAAAACCGCACAGGCCGCCCAAAAGAGGCCACCCTGTCGAGCACATCCAAAGCCTTGCCAACTGTGCCGTCGCCTGACGCCATCCCGAAAATCCCTCCCACGGCAACCCGCGAGGTTGCGCTTGACAAGTCTACGCACAACGCCATTATGATTTCAATATGCAAAACCAAGTTTCAAATAATGGAACTATCTAGGGAGGATATCATGCGTTCCACTTTCAAAGCGTCCGTTGCGGCGCTGGCCCTGTCTGCTGTCTCGGCAGGCAGCGCATTCGCAGCCGGTCACACGTTGTCTGGCGATCTGAAAATCACATCCGACATGTCGAACCCCGCGCCGCGCGCCGTCATGGAAGGGCTGGTCGCTGATTTCGGCACGATGCACCCAGATCTGAACATCGAACTGACCATCGTTGACCGCGAAGCGTGGAAAACCCAGATCCGCAACGCGCTGACCGCCAGCCCGCCGGACGTGATCAACTGGTATGCCGCCAACCGCATGGGGCCTTACGTCAACGCGGGCCTGTTCGAGGATATCTCTGACATGTACGCCAACGGCGACCTGCCCGGTCTGGATGCCGTCAAAGGTGCGCTGACGCTGGACGGTAAGCAGTGGGGCGTTCCTTATACCTACTACCAGTGGGGCGTTTACTACCGTCTGGACATCTTTAACGAGCTTGGCCTGACAGAGCCCACCACCTTTGACGAAGAACTGGCCAATTGCGAGAAAATTGTGGCCTCCGGTCGCGCCTGTTATGCCATCGGCACCAAATTCCTTTGGACTGCTGGCGGCTGGTTCGACTATTTGAACATGCGCACCAACGGCTTTGACTTTCACATGGCGCTGGCTCGGGGCGAGGTCGAATGGACCGATCCGCGCGTGCTGGACACCTTCGCCAACTGGCGCAAACTGATCGATATGGGCGGCTATATGGCGGATCACCAGTCTTATAGCTGGCAGGAAGCGTTGAAGTTCATGATTGATGGCGAGGCGGCATCTTATCTGATGGGTAACTTTGTCGTACCCCATCTGCGCGAAGCGGGTCTGACGGATGATCAGATCGATTTCTACCAGTTCCCACTGATCGCGGATGTGCCTCAGGGCGAAGACGCGCCGACCGACACCTTCCACATCCCGTCGGGTGCCGCCAACAAGGACGCCGCGCGCGCGTTCCTGCAATTCGTGACCTCGGCCGACGTGCAGACCAGGATCAACGCGGGCGATGCCCTTGGCCAATTGCCGGTAAACGCCGCCTCTGGCGTGGATGCCGACAAGTTCCTTGAGCAGGGTTTTGCCATGCTGTCGACCAATGCCCAAGGCGGTGTCGCGCAGTTCTTTGACCGGGATTTCCCGGCAGAGATGGCATCAACCGGCATGGAAGGCCTGCAGGAATTCATGGTCTTTCCAGACAACCTTGACGACATTCTGGCCCGTCTCGAAGACACCCGTCAGCGCGTCTACAAATAATCCCCTCTGGCGTGCCCTTTTCAAAGGGCGCGCCACCCCGATCCAATGGCAACCCATCCGCAAGCCGCCCATCGGTTTTCGCATGTGTTGACCCCAAAGTTCACCCGAGTGGAGGCACCGCCATGGCCCTCGCGACACCTCACAAACGCGGCTGGTACAAGCGCAACGAAATTGCCATCAGCCCATGGCTGTTCCTGCTGCCCGCCGTGCTGTTCTTTTCGGTCTATGTGATTATCCCCATTGTCCAGAGTTTCTGGATCAGCTTTCACGAATGGGACGGTCTGGGCGAAAAGGTCTGGGTCGGCACCGACAATTACGAACGCCTTCTGACCAATGACCGCAAATTCGGCGTGTCGTTCTGGAACAACATCCGCTGGCTGGTGTTGTACCTGCTCGCCATCCCCGCAGGGCTGTTCATCGCGCTGTTCCTGAACCAGACCGTGCGTGGGATTCGCCTGTACAAGTCGCTTTTCTTCTTTCCTTTCGTCATCTCGCAGGTGGTCGTCGGCCTTGTGTTCTCGTGGTTCTACCTGCCGCGCGAGGGCCTGCTGAACGCAATGCTGACCTTTGTCGGGCTGGACACGATCAACGTGCTGGGCGACCCAAGCATGGCCACCTATGGTATCATCGCCGCCGGGCTCTGGCCGCAAACGGCCTATTGCATGATCCTGTACCTGACGGGCCTGAACGCCGTTGACCCCGAACAGGTCGAGGCCGCGCGGCTGGACGGGGCCAAGGGGTGGAAAATGCTGTGGTACGTGATCCTGCCACAACTCAAACCCGCCACCTTTATCGCCTTTGTGGTAACCATCATCGGCGCGTTGCGGTCCTTTGATCTGATCTCTGTGATGACCAACGGCGGGCCGTTCGGATCGACCCGCGTGCTGTCGTTTTACATGTTCGAGGAATCCCTGTCAGAGTTCGGCTTTCGCATGGGCTACGGCGCGGCCATCGCGGTGGTGCTGTTCCTGATCATGCTCGGGTTCATCGCCTATTTCCTCTACTCCATGTGGCAGGACGAGAAGGGAGGCCGCTGATGTTTCCGACCCCCATCCAGAAGACCTCTCGCAGTTGGCAGTTGACCTATCAAGCGTTGCTGCCTCTTGCGCTGATCATGTGGCTGCTGCCGCTGATCGCCGTCGCGATCTTTTCGATCAAACCGCTGTCGGATTTCTCGCAAGGCAATTACTGGGGCCTGCCCTCGACGTTTGAAGGGGTCAACAACTACGGCAAGGTCTTTTTCGAAAGCGACATGCCCCGCTACATGTGGAATTCGGTGATGATCACGGTGCCCACCGTGATCGGGGCCGTGGCCTTGTCCTGCCTCACGGGGTTTGCCCTTGGGGTCTACAGGTTCAAGGGCAACCTGTTGATCTTCTTCATGTTTGTGGCGGGCAATTTTGTGCCTTTCCAGATCCTCATGGTCTCGGTGCGCGATCTGACGGTCAACATGGGACTCTATGACACCAAGCTGGGCCTCGTGCTGTTCCACATCGCCTTTCAAACCGGGTTCTGCACGCTGTTCATGCGCAATTTCATCCGTGCGTTGCCGTTCGAGCTGGTCGAGGCGGCGCGGGTCGAGGGCGTGGCGGAATGGCGTATCTTTTGGTTCGTTGTGATCCCCTTGATGAAGCCCGCTCTGGCCGCGCTCGCGGTGCTGATCTTTACCTTCATCTGGAACGATTATTTCTGGGCCGTGGTGCTGACCCAAGGCCCCGGCGCGCAGCCTGTGACGGCGGGCATCACCAGCTTTAACTCGCAATATGTGGCGCAATATCATCTGATGAGCGCGGGGTCGATTGTCGCCGCCCTGCCGCCCGTTGCCATGTTCTTCATGATGCAAAAGCACTTTATTGCCGGACTGACCCTTGGTGCTGTGAAATGATCCGATGCTGGCGATTGGATGACGGGCAACAGACACTTGTGCTGGCGTCCCGCAACGCAGGGTTACCGCAGGTGGTGTATTGGGGCGCGCCTCTGCCACTGGACGAGGATCTGACGACGGTCGCAAAGGCTCATGCCATCGACGTCACGGGCGGGATGCTGGACGCCAACCCGGACCTGTCAATCTGCCCCGAAGCGGCGCGTAGCTTTCCCGGGCAACCGGGGCTAATGCTGCGGGATCAAAGCGGTGTGCCGCTGCGGCCCCGATTTCGCTATGAGTCCGAAAGCAAAGAGGCCAACACGCTGGAACTGGTGTTCAAAGACGCCGCCCTTGACCTTACCTATCGCGCCCGTTTCACCCACGACCCCGAAACGCATGTCCTGTGTCTGACCGCCCGGCTGCAATCCGCGCGCCCCGTCCATCTGCATTGGCTCGCCGCACCCACCCTGCCCGCACCCCAGCAGTCGGACGAGATGATCGACTTTGCGGGCCGCTGGATCGGCGAGTTTCAAGCGCAACGCACGCCTTGGTCCGCTGGCATCCGGATGCGCGAAAGCCGCACGGGACGCACAGGGCATGAACATTTCCCCGGTCTTGTGGTCCCCTGCCACGGCGCGACCAACACCCAAGGGCAGGCCTATGGCTTTCACTACGGTTGGTCCGGCGGGCATCGCATGATCGCCGAAGAACTGCCCGACGGACGCCGTCAGATCCAGTTTGGCCATGCGACAGAGACCGAACTGACCCCCGCCACAGACTTTGAAACCGCGCCGCTTTACGTCAGTTTTTCGCACCAAGGCCTCAACGGTTGCGCTGTCGCCTTTCAACGCCACCTGCGCGACCGCATCCTGCAAATGCCCAACCCGACACGCCCGCGCCCGGTGCATTACAATTGCTGGGAGGCGGTCTATTTCGATCACAAGCTGCCCGTTCTGAAAGACATCGCAGAACATGCCGCCGCGCTGGGCGCAGAGAGGTTCGTGCTGGACGATGGCTGGTTTGGCAAGCGCGATGACGACACCACTTCGCTGGGCGATTGGACGATTGATGCGCGCAAATACCCGGACGGTTTGGGGCCGCTGATTGACCATATCCACAGCCTTGGGATGACGTTTGGGATCTGGTTCGAGCCCGAAATGATCAACACCGATAGCGAGACCTACCGCGCCCATCCTGACTGGGCCTTGGGGCCAAAGGATCAGGTCCCGGGGCGTCAGCAAATGGTGCTGGATATGGCGCGGGCCGAGGTGCGCGATTACCTTTATGATCGGATCAGCGCGATCCTGTCCGCTTATGCCATCGATTATATCAAATGGGACCATAACCGCGTGCTGCCCCTGCCCGACGCCGCACAAACCCGTGGCACCGACGCCCTGCTCGACCGATTGCGCGCCGATTTCCCGCAAGTCGAAATCGAAAGCTGTGCCTCGGGCGGTGGGCGGATCGACTTTGGCATCCTGAGCCGCACCCACCGTGTCTGGCTGTCCGACAGCAACGACGCGCTGGAACGGTTGAAGATCCAGCACACCGCAGCCCTGTTCCTGCCGCTGGCGGTCACTGGCAGCCATGTCGGCCCGCGCCGCTGTCATACATCCGGGCGCACACTGGACATCTCGTTGCGCGCGTGGGTCGCCGCCCAGCGCCATATGGGGTTCGAGATGGACCCGCGCGAACTGGACGACCGAGAGGTCAGGATCCTGACAGAGGTCACCGCATGGTGGAAAGTCAATCGTAGCTGGATGACAAGCGCCGATATCCTGCGCCTTGACAGCGCGGATCCGGCGGTGATGGCAGAGCAACAAATGGCCCGCGATACAAGCCGCTTTGTCGTCTTTGCCGCCAAAACCGCCAGTTCCGACCAGATTGCCCCGCGCCCGCTGTGCCTGACCCGGCTGGACCCAACCGCGCGTTACCGGGTCGATCTGATCAACCGCGATACCGCCTCGCATCTGTCACGCGGCACGCCCCTGTTAAAGGACGGTCCGGTTGACCTGTCCGGCGCATACCTGATGCAGCATGGGCTTACGCTGCCTTGGTCTTTTCCTGAAACCATCTGGGTGGTAGAGGGGCAGCGGGTATGAAGACATTGCATCCCGCACCGCCCCCAAGACAAGAGGCCGCCCGATGATCCCCGCCCTTGAGAAACCCGAATGGATCGCTGTTGATTGGGGCACCACGCACCTGCGCGCTTGGGCGATGGGGCGCGCAAACGAAGTTCTGGATTTTGCCAATTCCGACGACGGGATGAGCAACCTCACCCCCGACGCCTTCGAACCTGCCCTGATCCGCCTTGTGTCGCATTGGCTGGGTACGGGCAAAACCCTGATCATTGCCTGCGGCATGGTCGGCTCTCGCCAAGGCTGGGCAGAGGCCCCCTATCGCGCCGTGCCTTGTGTTGCGCAATCCGGCAATCTGATCCGCGCGCTCTGTGGCGATCCCCGGCTGGATATGCGGATCATTCCGGGTGTAAAACAGGCCAGCCCGGCCGATGTCATGCGCGGCGAGGAGACCCAGATCGCCGGATATATCGCGCAGAACCCGGATTTCGACGGCGTGCTTTGCCTGCCCGGCACCCATAGCAAATGGGTGCATATCAGCGCCAAAGAGATCGTCAGCTTTCGCACCTTCATGACCGGAGAGATGTTTGATCTGATCGGCACGGGATCGGTGCTGCGTCATTCGATTGCGCCAGCGGGGTGGGATCAACCCGCATTTCTAGAGGCCATGTCCGAAACCCTTTCGCGCCCCGAACAGATCGCCGCACGGCTGTTTTCGTTGCGTGCAGAATCGCTGTTGAACGACCAAGATCCAGCAACTGCTCGCGCGCGTCTGTCTGGTCTTCTGATCGGGATGGAACTGGCCGCCGCGAAACCTTATTGGCTGGGGCAGTCGGTCGCGCTGATCGGCGCGGCGACCCTGACACAGACCTACGCCAGCGCACTCACCGAACTTGGGGCCGCACCGCGCGTGGCGGAAGGCTCTGCCATGACCCAAGCGGGGCTGATCTCTGCCTATGAAACCATGAAAGCCCCCCTATGAGCCGTGCCCTGATCGCCATTCTGCGCGGGATCACCCCGCCCGAGGCCGCCGCCACCGCCGCCGCCCTGATCGACGCCGGGATCACCCGGATCGAGGTCCCACTGAACTCGCCAGATCCTTTCGACAGCATCGCCGCGATGGCGCAGGCCCATGGTGAGGATGCGTTGATCGGGGCAGGCACTGTGCTAAGTGCGGATGATGTGGCGCGGGTCAAAGCGGCGGGGGGCAAGCTGGTGGTGTCGCCCAACTGCAATCAGGCGGTGATCGAGACGACCGTAAAAGCCGACATGCAAAGCTTTCCGGGAATTCTAACCCCGACAGAGGCCTTTGATGCCCTGCGCTGGGGCGCGCATGGGTTAAAGGTGTTTCCGGCGATGCAAATGGGCCTCGACGGCCTTGGTGCCTTGCGGGCGGTTCTGCCCCTCAACACTCAGGTCTATATGGTCGGCGGCGTAGGGCCTGAGAATTTCAAGGACTGGGTCTCGGCAAGTGCGGATGGTTTTGGCATTGGCTCTGCCTTGTATAAACCCGGTCGCTCTGTCGCAGAGGTCGCCGCGCGCGCCCGCGAGATGGTCGCCGCATATGATGAGGCTATGGTATGAGTGCGCAAATCTTTGACGACCGCCAATGCGAGCTTGGCGAGGGGCCTTTGTGGCACCCGGAACGCCAGCAATTGTTCTGGTTCGACATCCTTGGCAAAAAACTGTTGAGCCGGATGGAAGATCAACCGCTGGAATGGCAATTCGACGAATACGTCTCTGCCGCCGGGTGGATTGACCGGGACAATTTGCTGATCGCCTCGGAAACCCAGCTGTTTCAGTTCAATCTGGACACGGGCGAGGAAACCTATGTCTGCGGACTGGAGGTCGACGATCCCGCTACGCGGTCCAATGATGGGCGCGCCGATCCGCAGGGTGGGTTCTGGATCGGGATGATGGGCAAGGCTGGCGAAAAACGCCCCGGCGCGATCTATCGCTATTACCGGGGCGAGTTGCGCAAGATCTTTGACAAGATCGCCATTCCCAACGCGATCTCATTTGCCCCCGATGGCACCACTGCCTATTTCACGTCCAGCCCCGACAGATGCATCATGACAACCCGTCTGGACAGCGACGGCTGGCCCGTGGGCGAACCTGTTGTCTTTGTCGATCTGCGCGCCCAAGGTTATGTTCCGGATGGCGCAGTCGTCGCCGCCGATGGCACGCTTTGGAATGCCCGTTGGGGCAGTTTCGCCGTCGCGCGTCACGCCAGCGATGGCACAGAGATGGAAATCTTTGCGATCCCCGGCCAGAACAGCACCTGCCCCGCCTTTGGTGGCCCGGATCTGAAAACCCTGTTCTGCACCACGGCGCTGGAACATCTGTCAGAGGACCAACGCGCCGCCAATCCCGGCAACGGCAAGACCTATTGCGTGCAGACCGACACAGTCGGTCAGGCCGAACACCGCGTCATCCTGTAAACAGGCAGCCCCATGACCAAACGAACGCTTGGCGTCTGTTATTACCCCGAACACTGGCCAGAGGACATCTGGGCGCGTGATGCGGCGCAAATGGTCGAAACCGGCCTGACGTGGGTGCGTATCGGGGAATTCGCATGGTCCAAACTGGAACCAGAACCCGGTGCGCTGCACTTTGACTGGCTGGATCGTGCCATCGAAACGCTGGGGGCCGCGGGCCTCAGGATTGTGCTTGGCACACCCACCGCCACGCCGCCGCGTTGGATGGTCACCAAACACCCCGATATGCTTGCGCTTGATCCACAGGGGCAGCCGCGCAAATTCGGCTCTCGGCGGCACTACTGCTTTAGCCACCAAGGCTACATCACCGAATGCCGCCGCATCACCCGCCTGCTGGCCGAGCGCTATGGCAAAAACCCCCATGTGCAGGCGTGGCAAACCGATAATGAATACGGCTGCCACGACACCACGCTCAGCTATTCAAAAGCCGCCACGGCCGGGTTTCGCGACTGGTGCGCACAGACCTATCAATCGCCCGACGCCCTGAACCGGGCTTGGGGAAATATCTTCTGGTCGATGGACTATGCAGAGTTCGACGAGATCGACCTGCCCAACCTCACCGTGACAGAACCCAACCCGGCCCATGTGATGGCGTTCCGTCGGTTCAGCTCTGACCAAGTGGTGCGCTTTAACCATGCACAGACAGAGATCCTGCGCCAATACACCGACGCGCCGCTGATCCATAACTACATGGGCCGCGTGCTGGACTTTGACCATTTCGACGTGGGCGCAGACCTCGATATCGCCAGTTGGGACAGCTACCCGATCGGGTTTCTGTCCGATCGTCTGGACGCGGATGAGGCCCATAAACACCGCTTTTTGCGTCAGGGCGACCCGGATTGTCAGGCCTTTCACCATGACCTTTATCGCGCCGTCGGGCGCGGGCGCTGGTGGATCATGGAACAACAGCCCGGCCCGGTGAACTGGGCCCCCTACAACCCCGCGCCTCTGGACGGAATGCCCCGCCTCTGGACGTGGGAGGCCTTTGCCCATGGCGCGGAGGCCGTCTGTTATTTTCGCTGGCGGCAGGCCCCTTTTGCGCAAGAACAGATGCACGCAGGACTCTTGCGCCCGGACCACGCCCCCGCCCCCGCCTTGGGTGAAGCCGCTCAGGTGGCGCGGGAACTGGCGCAGATGGCGCAGACAGATATCGCGCAAGCGCCCGTTGCCATCGTCTTTGACTACGCCTCTGCCTGGGCATGGCAGATCCAACCACAGGGGGCGGATTTTGACTATTTCCGCCTTGTTTTCGAAGCCTACAAAGCCTTGCGCCAACTGGGCCTGAGCATCGACATCCTGCCTCCGGACACAGCCGATCTTTCTGCATATAGGCTGGTGCTGATACCCGGCCTTGCGACACTCTCGACGGAACTGACCAAAGCCCTGCGCACGTTTCAGGGAACCGCCCTGATCGGTCCACGCAGCAATTCAAAGACCCGCGACATGGCCACCCCTGTGCCTTTGCCACCCAACCTGCCCGGCCTCGATATCACCGTCAGCCGTGTCGAAAGCCTGCCACCCGGTATCACCGTTCCTCTGTCAAACGGCGGCACTCTCGCCCATTGGTTCGAACACCTTGAGGGCCGCGCGGATACCCGCGTCACCACCGCACACGGCCTGCCCGCCCTCGTAAACGCGGACAATCTGCACTACCTCGCAGGCTGGCCCACGCCAGACAGTTTCGTCGACCTGCTCGACACGCTCTGCCAGGGCGCAAGTATCCCGACCACCCGCGTCAGCGATGGCCTGCGACTGCGCGACACTGCCACCCATAGATTTGCCTTTAACTATGCCCCTGATCCGGTCACATTCGAGGGTACAGAAATCCCCCCCGCTGGCGTATACTGGAGAGAGTTATGACCCCCGGCCTCACCGACTTTGGCATCAGTGCCAAAGGCGAAACCGTCCACCGTATTGCCCTGTCCAATGGCACCCTGTCTGCTGCGATCCTGACCCGTGGCATCGCCCTGCAAGACGTGCGGCTCGACGGCGTAGACCACTCCCTGACCGTCGGCTTCCCAACCCTCGCGCCTTACGAAACCACCATGAGCAGCGCCGGAACGCTGGTGGGTCCCGTCGGCAATCGCATCGGCGGCGCGAGCGCGATGATCGACAGGCACCGCTTTGATTTTGAAGCAAATTTCAACGGCAAACACACATTGCATGGCGGCGGGGCGGCCACACACAAACGTCTCTGGACGCTGACAGATCATGGCGACACCCACGTCGACCTGACCCTGACCCTGACCCTGCCCGATGCAGAACACGGCTTTCCCGGCAATCGCACTCTCACCGCGCGCTATGACATCACTGACGCCACCCTGCGCCTGACGCTGACCGCCACCACTGACGCGCCCACCCTGATGAACCTCGCCAACCATAGCTATTGGCGTCTGGACGATCATCCAACCTTCGACGGCCATACCCTGCGCGTCGCCGCTGACCACTACCTGCCCACAACGGTGCAAGATGTCCTGCCAACCGGGCAAATTGCGGATGTCACCAACACCCGCTTTGACTATCGCACCGCGCGCCGCCTGACGCCCACCACAGATGGCCTCATCGACAATAACTTTTGCCTGTCCCAAACCCGCCAGCCCCTGCGCCCGGTCGCGTGGCTGACCGGCACCAGCGGTCTGACGATGGAAATGGCGACGACAGAACCCGGCCTGCAAGTCTTTGACGGTCATATCCTGTCACGCTCTGACGCGCCCGGAAACGATGGCACCCCCTACCAACCCCACGCCGCCCTCGCGCTAGAGGCGCAGTTCTGGCCCGATGCCACGAATTACCCGGATTTCCCTAGCATCATCCTGCGTCCCGAGGACCACTGGCAACAAGTCACCACCTGGACCTTCACGCGCTTACGCCAGAAACAGGCACCCACCGCCTCTACGCAGCCGAAGGCGAGGGCAGGCATATAAAGCGTGCCGTCAGGCACTCAATTTGGTCAAACTTCGCTCACTGAGCCGCCCGATACCACGCCACAATCGCCGCGCGCTCTTCCGGCTCCATCCATGTGAGGTTCGCCGGCGGCATCGCCTCGCTCACCCCCGCATGCAGGTAAATCCGATGCGCTTCTTTCGCGATCTGC
>CALGTJ010000188.1 GCA_937901435.1 uncultured Rhodobacter sp.
CCCTCATTGATTCAGAGATCAACAAACCGCGCAAGAGGGGGTGAGTAATTACCGCTCGGTAAGCTGCCTCAACATCTGAGAACAGCTGTTCAACTTCTTCGTCAGTCCACGCATAGTCGCGTTGGTGTGGAGGGATGCTCAATGAGAAATCAGAGAAAATCTTGGCGATTCCGATGTCGTCAAAACTGAAAGTTTTCATGAGTTTTCCTAGCCCAACACTGTAACCAAAACGCTAAGCTTTCCATCACCTATGCGCAAGTTGGCCAATGCCGGTCAGTGGGGCCGATGGTGCACATTTCATGACTTTTTGTACACCGCAGGTATGCTTGCAAGATCAACGGGGTAAGGTGGAGCGCAAGTCCGGTGCGATTCATCCGATAGCACCCATAATATCTGAACCAAGGAAGTGATATGCCGACAGAAGAGATGTCAATCGCAGAGTAAAAGGAGGCCAGATCGCGGCGTAAAAAGGGGCCACGGCGGTCGTGGTTTTTCTGCGCTTTGTCGCGCGTGCTCATCACAAAGCTGAAGCGTGCCAAAGCGCATGTTTGCCGGTTGGCCGACATTGTTCTGATCTTTGTGGTGCCGGTTTATTGTCTGGCTTTGCGGCTGTGTTTGAGCCTGTAGCTTTCGCCATTCATCTCGAGAATGTGGACGTGATGGGTCAGGCGATCCAGCAGTGCCCCAGTCAATCGTTCTGAGCCAAAGACTTCTGTCCACTCATCGAAGGGCAGATTTGATGTGATGATGCGGAATTAAATCAACCAAGAGCAAGGACACTCCGGGAATGGCTGCGGCCCTCTGAGGTCGATAAGCCGATTGGAACCTCGCTTGCGGAATTCATCCACTGCCCGGCAGTCGCTGCTTGCAGCGATGAGAGGGAGGGCCAGCGGAACACCACCGCATAAACAGGCCGGACAGACGACGGTACTGACGAAAATGACCGCCAATATCGACAGAAAACGCTTGCAATGCAGGAGCCACCAAAGCCGCCATTGGACGGATGCCCAAACGCTGCATTGCAGTTTTCTTAAAGCTGCCTTTGGACCAACTGTGCAGCATTTTTGTTGGGCGGAAGTCGGCTCTGCAGCTCCCGCGCCTTTGCGAGCGATCTGTGATATCTGGCAATTGCGGAGACGCGGTTTCCCCGCTTCGTTTGTGCCGCGCCAGATCTAGATCCAAGCGAGCATTAGCGTCAGACGCTTGCAACATTGGAAGGAGCGGCATACCCAGTCACGCAAATGGGGTAGAACCTTGATGAACGACACAAACTGATCAAATGTCCCATTTCATATGGTGACGAATACGTTTGGCCTGGGAGCAGAAAATGGCGAAGATCGACATCGGTGAAGTCCGCTCTCAACTCATTGCGAGTCAGGAAAAATTACCTGCCGAAGTACCGCACGGGGACGGCGTTTTCCTGCCGCTGAATCAGCTTGGCGGCCAGGTCCCGATTTTTTGGTGCTTCAACAACTGGGTCGAGCCGCTTTCGCTAGCATTCCATCTTGGGCCAGATCAGCCGTTGTTTGCCACGCGTTCATTTCACAATCTGCTGTCCGGCAAGGCTGCGAAGAAGGCGAACGTAACGAGCTTGGCCACGTTGTATGTTGAGGAATTGCTGGGCCATTACCAATCCGGCCCGCTTATTTTAGGCGGAAATTGTCAGGCGGCGCCGGTGGTCGAGGCAATGGCACATCGGCTGTTGACGCTCGACATAGAGGTGCCGACGCTGGTCATTCTAGAACATCAGCTGGATTACTTTTATCCCGGATATGTACTGCATCTCTTTGGAGCCGCCAGCGAGGATTACAATCCGTTTCTGCGCGGTTTGGATCCAACCGAAAGATGGCGCCGCCAATTTGGCGCGACGGCCTGGGGGGCGATAGATGGAAAGCACGGCCAATTTTTTCGGGCCCCTGCGATCCATCAGCTTTGTGGCTATCTTCGGATGACGGTTGCGGCGTGTCGCGACGGCAAAGATTTGCCAACGGGGAACATCACCAATCCAAAGAGCGCAACGGAAGCATGAGAGTCTAATGGCATATCCTGAACCCAGCCGCGTCCTTGATGCCATCAAAAATCATGTTGCTCAAAGGCCCGACGACACGGCGTTTGTTTTTATCCGCCGTAGAACCGATGAGGGACGGACGATGAGCTGGTCAGAGCTTTGGCAGCGAAGCGCGACCATTGCGCAGGGACTTCCGCTGTCTTCCTCGGAGGCCCCTTTGGGGGTTTTGCTTTTTTGCCGCGATGAAGCCCACTTTGTGGTGGGGCTATTGGCTGTTTGGATGCGCGGTGGTGTGGCCATCCCCGGAACCGGAAGCCTGAATTCCAACATCCTGGATCGAAACGCCCACATTCTTGCGGCAAGCCAGCCAGATGTCATCCTGCACGACCTTTCAGCAAATGACATAGACAAGTTGCGCCCTCATCGCGGGCAGGCTGTTTTTCGACATATTGATGACAAGGAACCCGTGGCCCAGCCCAGCGTCACGAAAGGCGGTGGCTTGCTGCAGTTTACCTCAGGAACAACATCCCAGCCCAAGGGTATTTTGCTGACAGATGGAATGATCGCGGCGAACTGTACAGCGATTGCCAAGGCTTACGACTTGTCTGCAAAATCAGTTGGCGTTCATTGGCTGCCTCTGCATCACGACATGGGACTTATCGGCGGTGTTGTGTCTGCGTTCTGGACTGGCGGGTTGTCGGTGCTGTTGCGGCCCACTTTGTTTATTCAAGACCCGCTTTACTGGATGAGAGCCATCAGCAAATGGCGCGGGACGATCACCAGCGCCCCAAACTTCGCTTATGCGCGTCTGGTAAAAGCGACCCGCGCGGAACCGCCAGAAGGGATAGATCTCTCTTGCCTGAAAAACGTTATTATTGGTGGGGAACCAGTGCAGCAAGAGACGACGGAAGGTCTGATCGAAACTCTTGGCCCATTTGGGCTTTCTCCAGATGCACTTGCGCCTTCCTACGGGCTGGCTGAGGCGACTTTGCTCGCCAGCAGCGGAAAAAGGTCAGGCGGCCCAGCATTCGAACCGACGGATCTCGGCGCGAACGTCGCGACCCTTGGGCCGCCGGTAGATGGCCTCACGGTCGAAGTTGTGAATGACGGCCGCCTTTGCACAGAGGCCGAGTTGGGCGAAATAACACTGACGGGGCGCTCTGTTGGGCATGTTATCCCGTTCGGCGAAAACTGGCGCCTTCGGGATACGCATGGCCTTGCCCCCCCGGTCGCGCCGGGTGATTTCGGATTCATGAAAAACGGCAGTATTCATATTACTGGACGGAGCGCGAACAAGATCATTCTGAGGGGGCGAAATATCTTCGCAGAGGATGTCGAGCGGATCGCCACAAAAGCCGTTCCCCATACGACACCAAGTGGCGCGGCGGCTTTTGGCATCGCCATGGACGGTAGCGAAGGCCTTTGTCTACTTCTGGAAATCCCCAAATCGCAAGAGTTTGGCTGTTTGGCAGAGCTGAATGCGCAGATTGGCTCAAAGTTGGGGGTGAAACTTGCCCGGCTTGTCATCCTGCATAGCTCTAGCTTACCGCGTACAAGCAGCGGCAAAGTCAAACGCGGTGTTGCACGTGACCTTCTCACCGCTGGGTCCTTAGACAAGAGAATTCGAGGAAATGTCATTCAAACCGGTCACTGATTACATCTACAATGGGGCAGAGATGCTCTCTGATCCGGACGGGGTGTTCGACAGGCTGCGCGCAGAGGGGGATGTGTTGTGGTCACCTTCGATGCGGCGGTGGCTTATCCTGTCAAGAACCGCCGCTCTGGAAGCGTTGCGCCACAAAGATTTGCGCGTCTACGATGTGTTCAAAGCCTTTGACCACGTCGCAAGGCTTTCGGGAGCTCCATTGGACGATCTTATCACCGTCTCTGACTGGATTCCCTTCCTGCACGACGGCGCGCGCCACAAACAACTGCGCAACCTGTTCGCCACGGTCTTGGCCGAGATCAAGGAACCTTACCTGGATGCCTATGCCAAAGGGTCAGAAATGCTTTTGGCGGAAATGCAGGCGCAAGGGGGCGGTGATTTTGCAAGCCAATACGCCGACCGCGTGCACGTAGAGGCCTTTGGCCGTCTTTGTGGGATTGCACTAGTTGACCGCGCATGGCTTGCAGAAGCATCCTCATCCGAGGGCGCCGTTGATTTTGCTGTCAGCGTGCCTGCCCTCATCGGTGCGAATGCACGGGCTGGGGCGCTGTTGGGCAGGGTCGATCAGATTATGTCACGCACCCCAAACAATGCTGTCCTAGCCCGTATCGGACACCAGCTAGAGGCTGCGGGACTACCCAACACCCATGAAACAAGGGTAGAGTTTCTTGCCTCGTTGACCTTGTTGGGCCGCGATACGCTTTCGGGGACGCTCACCTTGGGGTTGGCCAAACTTCTTGACGATCATGGTGGTCGGATGACATCCGCAATGTGGCCTGACCCGAAGGCAATGACAAACGAGATTTTTCGGCTTACGTCGGCTGTCCAGATCGTGAACCGTGTCGCGACCAAGCCGGTGACAATTTCCGGCCAGACGATCGCTGAGGGTGAGATCCTGATGATCTATCTACCGGCTGCGAACCGTGACCCATCAGTTTTTGCTTGCCCGCATCAGTATGGCGAAGACAATCCAGCAGGCATTGCGTTTGGCAGTAGCAGACACCTGTGCGTCGGCATGCCCATGGCGCAAAAATCGACGACGATATCGCTGCAACATCTGTCGCAGTTCTCAGCGATCATCGCGGCCGACGGTTGCTCGATCGGCCAGGGGAAAAACACCCGGAAGTATGGAAAACTTCCAGTTCTAATGGAGTAGAACAATGGAAAAACAAGAGCTTATGGAGATGGCCGTTCAGCGGTTGAGTAGATTTCTGAGCCGCGAGTTCACGGAAAAAGACCTCGATCTTACTTATGACAGCTTGGGCGCCGATTCGATGGACATGGTTGTCTTGGCGTTTGAGTTAGAGAAGAAAATCGGCAAACCGGTTGAGCCAGAGATATTCCTGCAGCACGCTTCGATCCGCGCTGCGCTTGACGATTTGATCTCACGGTGAGTGACGCGGACCACCCGGGTAGCGCCCAACGGATCTTTCTGGTGTTCCAAATGGCCAAGGTGGCCTCGCGGTCCTGGTCCAGTTTGTTGCATCGGGAATTTCCAGATGCATTGGTCAGCCACTTTCATGCGATTTCCCCGACACGCATTTCGAAAATCGAAAGTCTCGTCGCGGCGGAACCGCCAATCCAAACGATCAAGCACCTGACCTTGCCTCGATTGGGTCGCCCTCAGCCACACATCATGGACTATGTGGCACAAGGACGCTGGATCGGCCCGCCGGTAACCGTCGTGACCGGTATCCGGGACCCGGTTGCGCGGGCGATTTCGGCCGTCGGGTTTCTATGCAATCGACTGGGGTATGAGCGATTTCCCGTGACCCCACGCGATGGCGGCACAGCGGACAACATCCTTACTGTCTTTCACCGCGCCCTTTCGGTGGCTAGGGGGCAAGATTCTGGCGGCGATACGTTGATCACGCTTTTGGCCGGGATAATCCGAGACTACGACTTGTGGTTCGCAGAGGAACTCGCCCCGGCCTTCGATTTCGACATCACGAATGAGGCCTTTGATCATGAAACGCGCGCGCTCTTGCTCAATGGCTCTCACAAAGCGCTCATCTACCGGATGGAAGATCTCAAACACCCGAGCACATGTACGCAACTGTTGCAGACAGCCAGCGGGTTTCTCGGAAAGGCGCTACAACAATTTCCCGCCGCGGGTCAATCTCACGAGACCCGCTACCAAGTGCTATACAAGCAGGCCACCGAGCAGTTGCGCCTATCGCAAGAGGCACTGGACTGGTTTTATGACAACCCGACGGTCACAAAATTTTATTCCCACGAAGAAATTTCTGAATTTCGAACCCGTTGGGCCGAGCTCTAGACGCATCAGTCGCCCCATCAAGCGATCTGAACAAGCTCATCTTCAACAGTATCTCTGCGGTCCCCCGGCAGATAACGAAACGCAAGGCCAACGCGCTCTCGGTCGCTTTTGTTCGGGCCAGAAGCATGGAAACACAACTGGTGGAACAGAACGAACTGCCCTGCTTTCATCTCCATCGGAACGGCTTCAAACTTGGCCAAAGCCTCTGGAACCTCAAGCTCTTCAGAGTTGTAAAATTTAGCTTGGAACCTGCGATCCAGAAAGTCGGCTGGCGGCACGACACCCCCGTTGGATGACCCCTTCAGGAACCAGACACAGCCGTTTTCTTTGGTCGCATCTTCCAATGCAATCCAGGCACTGAACTCGTTAATGAACCCAAGGCCCCTGTGTTTGTGGGTGTCTTGGTGCCACATCACAGGCCGCGCATTCGGCGGCTTGCGCCAAAACTGGCTGCGCCGCAGAAGGATCTCAGGCGCCATCAATTGCGACAATGCGGCGACAATATTAGCGTCGCGGCCTAAATCTAACACTGGCTGATGTCGCAGGTGAGTGTTTGCGCACAAAAGCGGGCGTTTGGAATACGGGCTGATGAAATGCTTTTCTTGCAACCCACCTTTGGCCTCACGAAGCTCAAACTCCTCTTGCGGGATTTCAGAGACCCTGGACACCAACGAAGGGTCACTAAGGTCAAACGGGCCCGCAAACCCGTTCTCCTTAAAGCCTGCGATTTCATTCGAATTGAGCATTGGGCGTCTCTTTCAGGATTAGAACTGATAGTCAAAGAAATCGATCGTCGCGGCAGCTTTTTCATAAACCATGTTTTTCAAGGTCTCATCATAGAACCCACGATAGTCCACATCCAGCCCTCTGGCTTTTGCCTTCAGTTTTGGCAATTCGGATGTCTCAAGACCGATCAAATCACACGCGTGATCGAAATCCGCCTGCAAATTCTCATAACGGATGTAGAAATCGGCCCAGGGCTTTCCGCATGTGTCAAAGTAGAAATGGTTGTTGCGTGGCAGACCTTCGATGATAATCTGCATTTGTGCGCGATACTCTTCGTTTCTTGGGTCAATCGTCTGGTTCAGAATCAAGCTTCGCACATCATCGCTAAACACGGCACCTTGTTTATGCTCTCGGAAAATTTTCCAAAACAACATCGAGATCGCTACATCCCACGGGTTTCGCACGCATGTGACCTTTGTATAGGCATCCCAAAGTACAGGCTCCATAATGGCCTTTATCTTTTCGGGATATGTGTGCGTTGGAATTCCGACACAGTTCATTGCGTTACGGAAAAACCCTTCGGTGTTGCCGGGGGCGGTCACGATATCGGGATGGCGACAATGCTGCCCGAAAGCCACCAAAAGGCTGGAGCCGGCAACTTTGCGGGGTTTGAAATAAACAAATTTGTGGCTGTGAGAGATGATTGTCATTGATGGTCCGCGAAGGCTTGCCGAAAACAGTTTGTCAGGAACCTAGAGGTGGTCCTAGTTCTTCGACCACTTTGCGGCCCTGTTAAGGTGGATCAGGG
>CALGTJ010000189.1 GCA_937901435.1 uncultured Rhodobacter sp.
TGGACGAAACCACCCTCCCATACGGCCCGATGGAATATATCACGCGCCAGTCTCAGGGCGATTTTGCCGTGTTGGATCAGCGCGATGACAACCTGTGGATGGACGCGGGCACGGTGACGACGCAGGCGGATTGGTCGCTGGATTTTGACATCGGGATGAATTTTTTCGAATGGCACGCGCCGGTGCCGCTGGCCCATGAAAAGGGTATCTTTGTGCGGGCGCTGAAATTCCTGCTTAACATCCAGCAGGGCGCGCCTGCGCGGCGGCTGAACTGGACGATGACGGTCAACCCGCTGCTGGACACAAGTCCTGAGAATTACAACAAATGGGGCATCCAAAAGACCTCGCTGACGCCGGACAACATCGGATCCAAACAGCATCTGCGGGTCGAGTTGCAGACCTTCTACCGCTTGCCGCGATCGAACGCGCTGGTGTTTCCGATCCGCTGTTATCTGTGCAGCTTTCAGGATCTGATGAGCGTGCCCAAATGGGGCCGCCGCCTGCACCGCGTCGTACGTGATCTGCCCGAAGAACTGGCGACCTACAAAGGCTTTATCGCCAACCGCCCGATGATGCTGGACTATCTGTCGAAATTTGACGATGGCCTGCCCACCTCGAACGGAATCTGGCCGGATCTGGACACGGAACCCCCGCTGCAAATCTGAGACCTGAAGGTCCAAGCCATGCTTCAACACTCGACCCTGCGCATCGGATTTCTGATCTTTCCGGGATTCCCGATGGCGTGCCTGACGTCGATGATCGAACCCCTGCGCGCCGCCAACGAGATCGCGGGCCAAGAGGCATTTTCATGGGTGCTGATCTCTGAAAGTGGCGGACGCGTCATGTCCAGCGCCAAGGTCGCCTTTGAGGTGGATCACGCGCTTTCGGCGGCTCTGGCGGTGGACGTTCTGTTCATCCTCAGCAGTCCCACGGCGGGGTTCGAGAACGCGCGCGCAGGCAATGGCGCGCTGCGCTCACTCGCGCGGCACGGCGTGGTGCTTGGCAGCGTCAGTGGTGGCGTCTTTCCCCTTGTGCGCTCTGGCGTGACAGAGGGGCAGGCGGTGTCGGTGCATTGGTGTTACGAGGCCGCGTTCAAGGCGGAATTTCCCGATGTGCGCGGTGTGAGCGATGTAATCGTGTCCAGTCCGACGCTCTATACAGTGTCGGGTGCGGCGGCGGGGTTCGATCTGGCGCTGCATTTGATCGAGATCCGCCTGCGCGCGGATGTCGCCCATGAGGTCGCGTGTTGGTTCCAGCATCCGCTGATGCGCGGCGAGGGGGTGCAGCAGCGCGTGCCGGTTGCGCAAATGCCGGACACAGGCGCGCAATTGCCCGATCTGGTGGCGCGTTGCGTCCGGATCTTCACGGCCAATCTAGAGGTTCCTGTCTCTGTTGCCGAGGTGGCCGATCAAACCGGCGTCACGCCGCGCCAGATCGAACGGGCGTTCAAAAAGGCCACCGGGCAAAGCCCGTCGCATTATTACCGTGGCATCCGGATGCAGGCGGCGCGGCAGATGGTGATGTATTCCAAGGCCCGTATCGCGGATATTGCGGCCTCTGTCGGCTATGGGTCCGTCGTTCCGCTGGTCACACATTATCGCGCCGAATTCGGTCTGTCCCCGCGCGAGGACCGCGACCGGATCAATCAGTTTCGCGTAGAGGGCAACGTGCCGCTGCCCTCTGGCTGAGGCCTATGATACCGAGGTCATCGCCTCGACAATGCCATGATGCAGCGACCTGGCAGAGGCGCGTGGACCGAGGATGCGCAGATGATCTGGCGGGTCACGGCGGATCACGAAACAGCCCAGATGGTGGATCACGGTGCGCGTCGCATCGCCCGTCTGCATCTGGCGCAGGTTCACCGGGCAGAGCAGTTCCATCACCCGCTCTATCACTGGTCCGCGCAAATCGAAACAGGCCCAGGCGTCGCTTTGCTCTGTGATCGAGGCGGTCGCGCCAAAGCGGGATTGCAACTGGTCCGCCAGATCCTCGTGGCTGGCATAGGGCGCGCTGACCATCCATTGATCGGGACCCATCCAAAACGCGGCCTCTGGATCACGCAGGCAGGCTTTGCCCGGACCGGGGGCTTTGCGACCCAGCAGGTCGGCCAGATGCCCGGTGCACTCCACCTCATGCCCAAGGCGCGCGGCCACGCTGGCCAGTGCGAGGCCGGGGTTTTCGCTCAGGGTCATTGCGCCGAGTGTCTCGACGCACGGGGTGCTGCCGCCAAGGGCCGTTATGGCTGTTAGGTTATGCACGGGGGCGCTCTCCCTCTGGGTCCACAAAATGCGCAGAGACGACCTGCACCTCTACCGTCAGTTTGGTCAGCGGCGACACCAGCCGTAACGTCTCGCCCATGCGATTGGCCCCGTCTTTGAGAAAGGCGAGGCCAATCATCGAGCCAAGCGTAGGCGAATAGGCGGCCGAGGTGACATAGCCCTGATCATGCGCCGCATCGACAGGTCCGGTCCGCGCCATCAAATGCCCGCCTGCGGTGACTTTGCTGCCCGGATTGACCGGTTTCAGCCCCACCTGCATCATCGCATCCGGCGCGTTCAGCCCTGCGCGGCGCGACAGAACCGTGCCGATGCTGTCCTTGGCGGCCGAAACCATCCGCCCCATCCCGAGGTTCAGCGCCGTGGTCGTCCCGTTCAACTCATTCCCCGCCGCATGGCCCTTTTCGATGCGCATGACACCCAGCGCCTCTGTGCCGTACGGGGTCACGTCGAACTCTGCGCCCTCACTCATCAATCTGCGCATTAGGGCATCGCCGTACCGCGAAGGCACCGCGATTTCATAGGCCAGCTCGCCCGAAAAAGAGATCCGGAACAGCCGCGCGCGCAGGCCGCCGCAGACGGTGATATTGCCGCAGGCCATAAAGGGAAACGCCTCGTTCGAGATGTCATGCTCTGGATCGACCAGCTTTTGCAGCAGCTTGCGCGCATTTGGCCCCGCCACCGCATATTGCGCCCAGGCCTCTGTCGTCGAGATCAGTTGCACGTCCATATCCGGGAACAGGCATTGACGCACAAATTCCATATGTTGATAGACCTTGCCCGCGTTGGCCGTGGTGGTGGTGACGACAAAATGGTCCGTCGCAAGACGCGCGGCGGTGCCGTCGTCCATGGCGATCCCATCCTCGCGCAGCATCAGACCATAGCGGGTCTTGCCCACGGCCAGTTTGGCGAAACCATTGCAATAGACGGTGTTCAGAAAGGCCGCCGCATCGACGCCCTGCACGTCGATCTTGCCCAAGGTGGTGCAGTCGCAGACCCCGACAGAGGCGCGGGTGGCCAGCACTTCGCGATCCACAGATTGCCGCCAATGGGTCTCGCCGGGGCGGGGAAACCACTGCGCGCGCAGCCAGTTGCCGACCTCGACAAAGACCGCGCCCTGTTCCTTGGCCCAGACATGCGAGGGCGTGAGGCGGGTGGGATGAAAGGCCATGCCCCGGATGCGCCCCGCCATGGTGCCGATGGAAACGGGCGTGTAGGGCGGGCGAAAGATCGTGGTGCCGACCTCGGGGATCGCCTTGCCCGCGATTTCGGCCATGATCGCCAGACCGCCCATGTTGGACGTCTTGCCCTGATCCGTGGCCATGCCCAGCGTGGTATAGCGTTTGAGGTGCTCGACAGAGCGAAACCCCTCTTGATGGGCCAGTTTGATGTCCTTGACCGTCACGTCATTTTGCTGATCGAGCCAGGCACGAGAGTAGCCCTCGACATACCAGAAAGGGGTCTGGGTGACAGGCGCATCCTCGGCTGTGGGCAGATCCGGGGTGCCCTTGAGGTCCAGCGCGGCCATCGCCGCCGCAGCGCCGGATGCCAGCGCGCCATGGGTCGAGAAAATCCCATTTGCCGCGCCCGCAACGCTCATGCCGCTCGGTAGGTCTGCTCCGGGGACAAAGGCGGATAGCGCTTCGTTCCAGACGGGACGCCCGCGCTGATGGCAGGTCAGATGCACGTTGGGGTTCCAGCCACCCGAGACCCCCAGCGCGCCGCATTCCAGCGTGCGCGTCGTACCGTCGGCCTGTTTGATCTCGACAAAGCTCAGGCCCAGCCGTCCCTTGGTGTCCACCACTTGCGCGCCACGCAGGACCTCGAAATCAAGGCTCAGGGATGCGTCGGGACGAGTGTCCACCACAGCGGCGATCCTGATGCCTTTGGCGGCCAGATCGGCGGCGGTGCGGTGGCCGTCGTCGTTGTTGGTAAAGATCGCGATCCGATGCGCCGGGGTCACGGCAAAGCGGTTGCCATAGCTGCGCATCGCGCCCGCCAGCATGATGCCGGGACGGTCGTTATTGTCAAAGGCGATGGGGCGTTCTGTGGCTCCGGCGCAGAGCAGCGTGTGTTTCGTATAGATCCGCCAAAGTGTTTGACGTGGCTTGCCCGCGTCGGGCGTATGTACATGGTCGCTGACCCGCTCCACCGCGCCGTAGATCCCGTGGTCAAAAGCGCCGATCACAGTGGTGCGCGCCATCAGGCGCACGTTGGGCAGGGACGAGAGTTCCGCGACCGTGCGCGCGACCCAGTCAAGGGCAGGGGCCTCGTTCAGGCTGCTCCGCTCTGACAAAAGCCGCCCGCCAAAGGCGAAATCCTCATCGGCGAGGATGACTTCGGCGCCGCTGCGCCCTGCAGTCAGCGCCGCACTTAGTCCCGCAGGCCCCGCGCCCACGATCAGCAAATCGCAGTGGCGAAAGCCTTTGTCGTATGTGTCAGGGTCTTCCTTTTTGGACAGCGAGCCAAGCCCTGCGGCTTTGCGGATGATCGGTTCATAGATCTTTTCCCAAAAGGCGGCGGGCCACATGAAGGTCTTGTAGTAGAACCCGGCCGTCAGGAAATTGGAAAACCGGTCGTTGATCGCCATGGCGTCAAAGGCCAGACTGGGCCAGCGGTTCTGCGAACGCGCCATCAGCCCGTCATATAGCTCTGCGGTGGTGGCGCGGGTGTTTGGCTCTTGCCGAGCGCCGCCGCGCAGCTGGACAATGGCGTTGGGCTCTTCTGAGCCTGCCGTCAATACCCCGCGCGGGCGGTGGTATTTGAACGAGCGGCCCATCAGGCGCACGTTATTGGCCAGCAGCGCCGAGGCCAGCGTGTCGCCGGGGTGGCCGGTGTAGTGTTTGCCATCAAAGCGGAATTTCAGCGTGCGGCTGCGGTCGATCTGACCCCCGTCAAGGCGATTGATCTGGGTCATTTGGACCGTCCTTTCGCGCGTGCGACATCGCGGGCCAGTTCGACCTTGCTGATCTCATGGGTCATCGTGTTCCGCGTCACCACCAGCCACGACCTGTCGCCGCCCTCGTGATACCACAACTCGCGGTGCTCTCCGGCTGGGTTGTCGCGCAGATAGGCGTATTCATAGAAATCCTCTGCCGCCGTTTGCGACGCAGGGTCGGGCCGCTCGATCAGGGCCGCGTCGCCCATATAGACGAATTCCGCGCTGTCGCGGGGGCCGAGAAGGGGGTGATTGATGATCATCTGGTCAGCCTCAATGCAGGTTGGGCTGATTGCCCATGCCTTTTTCGTCGATCATATGCCCGGTGCGGAAGCGATCGAACCGATAGGCGGTGGCGGTTGGGTGCGGCTCTCCCTTTGCCAGCAGATGGGCAAAGCAATAGCCAGAGGCGGGCGTCGCCTTGAAGCCGCCGTAACACCAGCCCCCGTTGAAATAGAGCCCGTCGATATGGGTGGCGTCGATGATCGGCGAGCCATCCATCGACATGTCCATGATCCCGCCCCACATCCGCAGCAGCCGCGCGCGGCCAATCATCGGCATGATCGCCATGCCGCCCTCGCAGACGTCCTCGACCACGGGCAGGTTGCCGCGTTGAGCGTATGAATTATAGCCGTCGATATCGCCGCCAAACACCAGACCGCCCTTGTCGGACTGGCTGACATAGAAATGCCCCGCGCCAAAGGTGATCACGCCGGGGATCAGCGGCTTTAGCCCCTCCGAGACGAAGGCCTGTAAAACGTGGCTCTCAATGGGCAGGCGCATCCCGGCCTGCGCCATCACGCGACCCGAATTGCCCGCCACCGCACAGCCGATCTTATTCGCGCCTATGAACCCCTTGGAGGTTTCGACCCCAAGGCATGTTCCGTTCTCGATGCGAAAGCCCGTGACCACGCAGTTCTGGATGATGTCCACGCCGTGGCTGTCGGCACTGCGCGCATACCCCCAAGCCACGGCGTCATGGCGCACCGTGCCGCCGCGCCGCTGGGCCAGCCCGCCCTTGATGGGAAAGCGCACGTCGTTGAACTTGAGAAAGGGATATTCGGCCTTGATCTGATCGGCGCTCAGCAATTCCGCATCTGCGCCGTTCAGGATCATCGCATTGCCGCGCCGGGTAAAGGCGTCGCGTTGGGCGTCTGAATGGATCAGGTTCATGATGCCGCGCTGGCTGACCATGGCGTTGTAGTTCAGGTCCTGTTCCAGTCCTTCCCAGAGCTTGAGCGAAAACTCGTAAAACGGCTCGTTCCCGTCCAGCAGATAGTTCGAGCGGATGATGGTTGTGTTGCGCCCCACATTGCCGCCGCCGATCCAGCCTTTTTCGATCACCGCCACATTGCGCACGCCGTAGACCTTGGCAAGATAGTGCGCCGTGGCCAGCCCGTGCCCGCCGCCGCCGATGATGATCACGTCATACTGCGGCTTGGGCGCGGGATCGCGCCATGCCGGTGTCCAGCCTTTGTGGCCGGTGAGTGCCTCTTTTATGACCTTGAAACCTGAGTAGCGCATGGATCGGACCCCTTTGCATGTTTTTTAGCGGGATTGCGCGGAAAATGGACTTTAAAATGCGACATAGGTTGCGTGGGATCGGACCTTGGATGCGTATTTGACCCCAAAATCCGGAGTCAATACCAAACCGCAAGGGAAAAAAACTTGATTGTGAGGAAAATGGTGTAAGGATGGGCGGAATAATCATTTGCCGTGACTCGATGGACGCTGACAAGGCGCCCCATCGCCTTTGCGGCGTGATAATCCAAGCGGCGTTTGAGACCGCACCAACCGGGAGATACATATGAAACTGACCACCAAAGCCCTGGCGCTCAGCACCTTTGCCTTTACGCCCTTCGCCGCCTTTGCGGCCGACAGCAGCGACCCCATCGTCATTCCAATCCACAACTGGTCCTCGCAGATCGTCATGTCCAACGTGGTTGGCCAGATCTTTGAAAGCATGGGCAACAACGTTGAATTCGTCACCACCGACAGCCAGGCCGTCTATGAGTCGGTGCGCACCGGTGATGTGACCTTGGAAATGGAAGTCTGGGAAGGCGCGTTTGGCGCATCCTTCCGCGCGGCCATGGAAAAGGGCGGCATCGTGGATGTGGGCGACCACAATGCGGTGACCCGCGAGGACTGGTGGTATCCAAGCTGGACAAAAGAGGCCTGCCCCGGTCTGCCAAGCTGGGAAGCGTTGAACGACTGTGCTGCGCTCTTTACCACCGCCGAGACGGGCGACAAGGGCCGCTATCTGGATGGCCCCGT
>CALGTJ010000190.1 GCA_937901435.1 uncultured Rhodobacter sp.
CAATTGCCCCCCCGCAAGGTCCATCCGGGCCCGCATCCGGTGCGCCTTGGCCACATCAAGCGCGGTTTCGGCCCGCAAGGGCGCGGGCTGGCCAGAGCTGCGCGACCAAAAGGCAGGGAAGTCGTCCTGCCCCATCGCGATGACGGGCACGCCGTAGGTTTCCAGCACTTCCAGCGTCTTGGGGATGTCAAGGATCGCCTTGGCCCCCGCCGCCACCACGGTAACAGGCGTCAACGCCAGTTCGCGCAGGTCGGCAGAGATGTCAAAGCTGGCCTCTGCGCCACGATGCACGCCGCCGATGCCGCCCGTGGCAAAGACGTCGATCCCGGCCAGATGCGCCGCGATCATTGTGCCCGCGACGGTGGTTGATCCGGTCGCGCCACGTGCCAAGGCGACGGGAAGGTCCGCACGGGACAGCTTCATGACGGTCTTTGCCTCGGACAGTGCGATCAATTGCGCCTCTGTCAGCCCGATGTGCAAGGCCCCGTTCAGGACGGCGATGGTGGCGGGCACTGCCCCGGACTCGCGGATCGCCGCCTCGACCGCGCGGGCGGTGTCGACATTCTGCGGGAACGGCATCCCATGGGTGATGATGGTGGATTCCAGCGCCACGATGGGCGTGTCATTTTCTTTTGCTTCAGCCACTTCTGGCGAGAAGTTCATGTCAATCATGAGGGAACGTCTCCGGAAACATAGGCGGCGGCGGCGTGCAGCGCCTTTTGCAAGGCATCGGTGCGGAACATGCCGCGCGCCTCTGCGGCGATATGGGCGGCCATGAAGGTATCGCCAGCCCCCGTGACGCGGGTGACCATGACCTCGGGTGGTGTTGCAGTGATCAGATCACCGTCCTTGATGTCTGCAGTCGCGCGGCCCCCGTCAGTGACTACGGCACGGGCAGCGCCTCTGGTATGCAAGGCGCGGGCGGCGGTGTCGGCGTCGTCAAACTGGTGCTGGCAGAGCAGTCCAGCCTCTTCGACATTCACATACAACGTGGCGCCAGAACCGTTGAGGAAGGGCGTCAGCCGCTCGGCCTTGCCGGGGCTGGCGGGGGCGACGCGCAGATCGGCGGCGGTAAACAGCGGGCTTTGCGCGATCTGGGACAGCAGGCTTTCGGTCAGATTGCCATCCAGCGCGATGATGCCGGGGTAGGGCGCGTCGGTGGATCCAAGCCGTCCATCCTTGAGCGGCAGCAGGATCTTGTCGCCCGCCGCCTCTAAAGAATGGGCATCCGCAATGGCCGCCACCAGACCGTTTGCGCCCTCAATCGCCATATAGATGTCGGTGGGCAGATCGTCGGACAGATAGATGTGATCGGTCCCCATGCCCATGGTCTGACATTGGCCCAGCAATTCCTGACCCTCGTCGTCGCGCCCGATAGCCGTCAGCAGCGCAGGCGTCATCCCAAAACGGCGCAGGGTCATCGCGATGTTCATCGCCACACCGCCGGGCAGGCGGGAAATGCGCCCCGGCACGTCAGAGCCGACCCGCATATGGCTGGGCGCGCGCCCGATCACGTCCCAAAGGACGGAGCCGATGCAGAGGATGTCGGGTTTGGGCGAAATTGCTGTCATAAAAGCGGTTTTGGCCGTAAGTGGCGCGCAACGCAAGCTGTCCTGCCCAGGGTTTATGCCTTTCTTGCGCCAATCGCCCTTTGAGCACTGGACAAGGGCCATGTTTCTTCGTAAAGCCCGCGCACTTCACAGGTGTGGCTTGGGCCTGACGGGGAGACATCCCGTTCGTGTCCGCCGGTTGTCCCAGCAGGGATGAACAGCCGCACCGAGGATTGAAACCGGAAAGGATATAAAGATGGCTCTTCCTGAGTTCTCTTTGCGTCAGCTATTGGAAGCGGGCGTTCACTTTGGCCACCAGACCCAGCGATGGAACCCCAAGATGGGTCCGTTCATCTATGGCGATCGCAATGGCATCCACATTCTCGACCTGACACAGACGGTCCCAATGCTCGACGCGGCTTTGACAGCCGTTCGTGACGTTGTGGCCCGTGGCGGTCGTATTCTGTTCGTCGGCACCAAGCGTCAGGCACAGCGTCCTGTTGCAGATGCTGCCGAGCGTTGTGCGCAGTATTACATGAACCACCGCTGGCTGGGCGGCACGCTGACCAATTGGAAAACCGTGTCCCAGTCCATCGCGCGTCTGAAAAAGATCGACGAGCAGATGGTTGACGGGGCAGAGGGCCTGACCAAGCGCGAGCGCCTGTCGATCGAGCGGGATCGCTTAAAGCTTGAGGCCTCCCTGGGTGGCATCCGTGAAATGGGCGGCCTGCCTGACCTGATCTTTGTGATCGACGTCAACAAGGAAGACCTTGCCATCGCTGAAGCCAACAAGCTGGGCATTCCGGTTGTGGGCATCGTGGACAGCAACTGCTCGCCCGATGGCATCGACTATATCATCCCCGGCAATGACGACGCCGCGCGCGCCATCGCTCTCTACTGCGACCTGATCAGCCGTGCTGCTCTGGACGGTATGAGCGCACAGATGGACGCCGCAGGCATCGACATGGGCGCCATGGAAGAAGCACCGGTCGAAGATCTGGTTGTCGAAGAGACACCCGCCTAAGCCCACGGGCTTTGGCGACACTGTCATAAAATTGAGACCGGGCGCGGGTACACCGCTGCCCGGATCATTGCGAAATTCCCAAGGAGAACCACAGATGGCAATCACTGCTGCAATGGTGAAAGAACTGCGCACGGTATCCGGCGCAGGCATGATGGACGCGAAAAAAGCGCTGACCGAAACCGATGGCGACATGGAGGCGGCAATCGACTGGCTGCGCACCAAGGGTCTGGCGAAAGCCGCGAAAAAGGCGGGCCGTACCGCCGCCGAAGGTTTGGTTGTCGTCAAGGTTGACGGTGGCAAGGGCGTCGCGGTCGAGGTGAACTCTGAGACTGACTTTGTTGCCAAGAACGCCGATTTTCAGGCCATGGTATCCGGCATCGCCGGTGCGGCCATGGGTGTGGCGGACGTAGACGCGCTGAAAGCGGCTGACATGGGCGGCAAATCTGTCGAGGCCACCGTGACCGACAAGATCGCCACCATTGGTGAAAACATGTCCGTGCGCCGTATGGCCACTGTCGCGGGCGACACTGTCGTGTCCTATGTGCACAACGCGGCCACCGACGGCATGGGCAAGATCGGTGTTCTCGTCGCGCTGAACGGCACCGACAATGGCATCGGCAAACAGATCGCCATGCACATCGCCGCCGCCAACCCGGCCTCGCTGAGCGAAGCGGATCTTGATCCGGCGGTCGTCGAAAAGGAAAAGCAGGTCCAGATCGACATCGCACGCGAATCCGGCAAGCCGGACGCCGTGATCGAAAAGATGATCATCGGTCGTATGGCGAAATACATGGGCGAAGTGACGCTGCTGGGTCAGCAGTTCGTCGTCAACCCGGACCTGACCGTCGCCGCCGCTGCCAAAGAGGCCGGTGTCGAGGTTGTCGGCTTTGTGCGTCTGGAAGTGGGCGAAGGCATCGAAGTCGAGAAAGAAGACTTTGCCGCCGAGGTGGCCAAGGTGGGCCAAAGCTGAACCGCATAGCGCAATATGAGTTTAAAACGGTGCGCGCAGGGATCTGCGCGCACCGTTTTTTTATCTTTTTTTCGAGTGGGTTAAGCGGCACATCTCATGTGGCGCATTCAAATAGG
>CALGTJ010000191.1 GCA_937901435.1 uncultured Rhodobacter sp.
TTCATGACCGGCGCCTATATGACATGGACCTACGGCCCTGCGGGCTGGGTCGAGGATTTGAACGACTGGATCATGGACGCGTCAAAGACCAACCCCGACTACAACTGGGACGACGTGCTGGAAGGCGTGCGCAAATCCTGTGCATGGTCTGGCGTTCCCGGTGCTGCCATCGGGTCGGACGATGCAAAACAATGGTGCATCCCGCTGGCCTACGAGCAGAACAACCTGACCTATAACAAGCGCGTTTTTGATGCCAATGGTCTGTCGGTACCGACCAACATCGACGAGTTGCTGGACACGGCAGCCGCCGCCAAAGCGGTGATGAATGGTGGGTATGGCATCGGTGTGCGCGGCTCGCGCAGCTGGGCCACGATCCACCCCGGTTTCCTGTCGGGCTATGCCAACTTTGGCGAGGTCGATCTGACTGTCGGCAGCGACGGTATGCTGTCAGCCGCCATGAACACCGATGTGTCCAAGGACTACCACAGCAAATGGGTCAAGATGATCCAGGATTCTGGTGCGCCTGACTGGTCCACACACACTTGGTATCAGGTCGGCACCGACGTGGGTGCGGGCAAATCCGCCATGATGTTTGACGCCGATATCCTTGGCTACTTCATGAATGGTGGCGACAATGCCGAGGCGGGCAACCTTGCCTTCAGCGGTTTCGCAGCCAACCCTGCGGCGTCTGCTCCAACGCCCAATATCTGGATCTGGTCGATGGCAATGTCCAAGTTCTCGTCCAACAAGGACGCGGCATGGTACTTCCTCCAGTGGGTGACGGGACCAGAGCATGACCTGTTTGGCGCGCGCGAGATGGACCTTGTGAACCCGGCGCGTTCGTCGGTCTGGGCGGACGAGATGTTCCGCGACAAGCTGTCCGCGAAGTATCCCGGATATGTGGAAATGCACGACGCTTCGGCCCCCGGAGCCTCGATCAAGTTCACCCCGCAGCCGCTGTTCTTTGACCTGACCACCGAATGGGCAGAGTCGATGCAAAAGATGGTGGCAAACGAGATCCCTGTCGATGAAGGCCTCGATATGCTGGCAGAATCCGTGAACAAGCAGCTGGGCGAAGCCGGCCTGCACTAAGGTCCTCCCTGCGACCGGGCCTGCCTGCACCCCTCGGGGCGTGGGCGGGCCCACACCGAACCAGCCCTTGCCATTGCGAATAGAAATGCCTTTCCTGTTGGAGACAACAGGATGTCAGGAGAGTTTTCCCATGTCTGATGCGACACATAGCGGTCTGCCCAAGCGCCGCTTCAAAGTCAGCCGACGGATGCTGCCCTATGTGCTTAGCCTTCCGGCGCTGCTGACCTGTATCGGCATCCTGATCCCTTTTGTGACGGCAGTGCTCTATTCGCTGCAACGCTACCGCCTGTCCCAGCCATGGGCGCGCAAGTGGAACTGGGGCGAGAATTACTGGAATTTCCTCAGCGACGATTCATTCTGGAACACGCTGAAAGTGTCGATGACCTATGCCTTTACCACCGTGGGCATCGAGTTGCTGCTGGGTCTGGGCATTGCACTGCTTTTACAAAAGCGCAGCAAGTTCAATAACTTCGTCTCGATCATGCTGCTGATGCCGCTGATGACCGCGCCCGCGCTGGCCTCGCTGATGTGGAAGCTGATGACAAACCCCGGCTTTGGCATCCTGTCCTATTTCGCGGATCTTCTGGGGTTCGAGGATTTCAATTGGGCGTCCGATCCGCAAACCGCCATGCTGACGGTCGTCATCGTCGATGTCTGGGTCTACACGCCCTTCATCATGATCCTGCTGCTGGCCGGATTGCGCAGCCTGCCGCAGCAACCCTTCGAGGCGGCGGCGCTGGACGGCGTGCCCCGCTGGTTCGTGTTCTACAAGATCACCCTGCCGATGCTGACGCCCTTCCTGCTGACCGCCGTGCTGTTCCGCATGATCGAAAGCATCCAGCAGTTTGATATCATCTACGCGATGACCCAAGGTGGTCCCGGAGACAGCCTGACCGTGTTTCAGGTCGAGGCTTACCTCAACTTCTTCCAGTCGACCAATGTGGGCAGGTCCGCCGCGCTGATGATGATCCTCTGGGCGATCACCTATTTCCTGTCGAACATCTTCATCAAGAACTGGCTACGTCTGCGTGAAAAGCAGCGCGGCGACGCATAAGGAAGCCGGATATGAACACCACATCCCCCGTTGAGCGCGTCTTGCGCGGCATCGCCATCACCCTTGTGATCCTGTTCTTCATGTTTCCGATCTTCTGGATCATCCTGATGTCCTTCCAGACCAATGCGACGATCCTTCAGGTGCCGCCCTCGATCATCTTTGAACCCACGTTGCAGAACTATCGCGGGCTGATCACCGGACAGTTGGTGACCGATACCAGCTCGCTTGAGATCAAGTTCATGGGCAACCTGTTCAACTCGCTGTTCCTGTCCACCTCTGCCGTCATCGTCGGTCTTATCCTCGGGGTGCCTGCGGCCTATGCCTTTGCCCGGCTCAAGTTTCGCGGCTCCGAAGATATCGCCTTTACGCTGCTGTCTTTCCGCTTTGCGCCGCCCTTGCTGGTGCTGCTGCCCCTGACGATCTACTTTCAGCAAATCGGTCTCGCGAACACTTACGGCGGTCTGATCTGGGTCTATCAGTTGATCGTGCTGCCCCTGATCCTGTGGATCGTGCGCGGCTATTTCGAGGATATCCCGGCGGATATCGAATACGCCTACCGCATCGCGGGCCACCGCTGGTTCACCACCTTCCGCAAGATCGCGCTGCCCTTGGCGGGACCGGGCATCGCCGCCGCCGCCCTGCTGGCCTTCATCTTTGCATGGAACAATTTCATCTTTGCGCTGGTGCTGGCCTCTGCCGACAAACAGCCCGTCACCGTCGGCGCGCTGGCCTTTATCACCGCTTCTGGTGTGCAGTACGGGCAGATCGCAGCCGGCATCATCCTGTCGATCGCCCCCACCTTTGCGCTGGCGCTTTACGCCCAGAAATACCTTGTCGAAGGCCTCAGCCTCGGCGCGGTGAAAGGATAACCGCATGAGTTTGTCTCTTACGAATATCGTCAAAGCCTTTAAGAAGGACGTGGTGCTGAACGGGGTCAGCCTGTCGGTCGAGCCGGGCGAAACGCTGGTGCTGTTCGGGCCGTCTGGGGCGGGCAAGACCGTGCTGCTGCGCCTGATTGCCGGGGTGATCGAGCCAGATCAGGGTCAGATCACCATCAAGGGGCAGGATATGGACGGGGTCGAGCCCGAAGATCGCGGCATCGGCATGGCGTTTCAGAACTTTGCGCTGTTCCCGCATATGGATGCCACCGACAACATCGCCGCGCCCCTGACCGCACGCAGGATGAGCAAGCCGGGCATCACCGAAACCGTCGGGCGCATTGCGCGGATGCTCAAGATCGAACATGTGCTGCATCATAAACCCAAAGCCCTGTCCAACGGTCAGAAACAGCGCACCGCCCTTGCGCGCGCCCTGGCCGGAGAGCCGGATATCCTGCTGCTGGATGACCCTTTGCGCAACGTGGATGCCAAGCTGCGCTTTGAAATGCGGCTGGAATTGCCGCGCCTGCTAAAGGATCAGAACGCGACGGTGATTTATGTGACGCAGGATTACAAAGAGGCGATGGCGCTGGGCGACCGCATCGCGGTGATGAACGCAGGCGGGATAGAACAGAC
>CALGTJ010000192.1 GCA_937901435.1 uncultured Rhodobacter sp.
TCAAAAAGCCATTGGCAAGGTTCGCGTCGCCCCCCGACAGCTTGACCGAGAACATCAGCCCGGCGATGGCCGCAAAGCTGCCCGACAGCGCGAAGGCGATGATCTTGACCTTGTCCACGTTGATCCCGCTGGACACGGCCGCCAGTTCGCCAGCCCCAACGGCCTTTAACGCGCGCCCGAATGTGGTGCGCGATTGCAGAAACCACGCGATGGCCAGCAAGACCGCCGCGATAATCAACTCGTGCGGGATGCCTGCCGTCTTGGCGAACATCCAACCAAAGCTGTCGTTGCGGATCGTGGCATCCATCGACAAGGCGCGCTCTCCCGACAGATAGCGCGCGCCAGACAGGGCGATGAACCCGGTGGCAAGGGTCGAGACGAACGAGGGCACGAACTGGCGCGTCGTGATATAGCCCGACACGGCCCCGATCATAAATCCCGCCACGATGCAGATCACCGCGACCCCAAGCCCGAATTGTGCGAGGTAAACCGTCGCGATCACCGTCACGAGATTGGCCACCTGCTGCATCGACAGATCAATGCCGCCGATATAGATCGCAAAGGTCATCCCAAGCGCCATGATGAACAGCGGCACGATATCAGCCACCAGCGACACCATGGCAGAGGCGTCAAAAAACGCGGGGTTCGCGAGGCCCACCAGCAGCACCAGCACCACCAGCGTGATCCACGGGAAATAGGGTTTGAGCGTTTCCAGCTTCATGTCTTTCGCCCCTCAGATCATATGGTGGACAAGATCGAACAAAGAGGGCTTGTCCCCCGGCGTCCCGTCAAACCGCTTTTGGAAGGCCCCGTCCTTGAGGACGAGAATCGTATGCGACAGGCCAATCGCCTCTTCCAGCGTGTCGGCCACAAGGATGATCCCGGCCCCGTCGTCACACATCTCGCGGATCATGTCATAGACGTCTTCCTTTGCCCCGATATCAAGGCCCCGCGTCGGGTGATCCAGCAGGATAATGTCGGACCCACCAGAGCGCCATTTCGCCAGCACCACCTTTTGCTGGTTTCCCCCCGACAGCCCGCCACAATCCTTGAATACATTGGGCGTCTTGATCGACAGACGCTCGATCCACCGGGCCGCCAGCGCCTTTTCCTGCGCAATCTTCAGGACGCCGCCCTTGGAATATTTGCCCAACTGGCTAAGCGTCATGTTCTCGTAGACATTCATCCCGTTGACGATGCCCTCGATCTTGCGCTCTCGCGGGACATAGCCGACGCCGCGCGCCACGGCGGCCTGTGCGTTGGGCTTGCCGTAGGGCGCGCCCTTGATCTCTACCCGGCCGGAAGTGGGCTTTTCCAGACCAAAGACCGTGCGCAGGACCGCCTCGCGACCAGAGCCTTCGGTGCCAACCAGACACAGCACCTCGCCCGGATGCAGGTCAAAACTGAGGGGCGAAAATTTACCCGCCACGGCCACAGCGTCAAACCGCACCAGAACGCTGGACGCATCATGGGGCTTTTGCTTTTGCTCGCGGTAGTATTGCTTGTCCACATCGCGCCCGACCATCTTGTGCTGGATGTTGTCGACCTTTGCCTCCGCCTGCGTCACCACATCCACAACCGCACCGTCTTTCATCACATAGATGCGGTCGGACAGTTCCAGCACCTCGTCCATGCGATGACTGACAAAGATGAACGACGCGCGGCTGGTCAGGTCACGCACAAGGCTGAACAGCAGGTCGACCTCTTCGCGCGCCAGCACCGATGTCGGCTCGTCCAGCAGGATCACCAGATCCCCGTCGATGCGTTCCTCTAGCGTCAGCACCTTGGCCAGTTCCACCAGTTGACGCTGTGCGAACGACAGGCTTGCCGTGATCCGTTTGGGGTCGATGTCCAGCCGGACCTTGGCCAGTTGCGCCTTGGCGGCGGCGGCCATCTTTTTCCAGCTGATGACGCCGAAGCGCACGAATTGCTGTTCGAACCCCAGATAGATGTTCTCCATCACCGTCAGGTTCGGGATCAGCGACTGTTCCTGAAACACCATGCCGATGCCGTGATCCATCGCCTGTCGCGGATTGGCAAAACGCACGGTCTTGCCTGCGATGCTGACCGTACCACCATCGGGTTGATAGGCGCCGTAGATCACCTTCATAAGCGTGGATTTGCCTGCGCCGTTTTCCCCCACCAGCCCCACGATCTCTCCGCGTGCGATGGTGAAATCGACCGCCTTGAGCGCGTGAACGCCGGGGAATTTCTTGTCGACCTTGTTCAGTTGATACATGCCGCCCCCTATTTCACAAAGCTGATGGCGCGCCGGTCCGTGGACAGGATCACAGCGAGGATCACCAGAAGGCCAAGGACCGCGTCCTGCGCATAGCCGGGCAAGCCGATCACCACCATGCCGTTGCCAATGACAAAGACGATCAGCACCCCGACCAGCGTGTTCCAAACGCCGCCAATGCCACCCCACAGGGCCGTGCCGCCCACCACCACAGCCGTGATCGACAGGAAC
>CALGTJ010000193.1 GCA_937901435.1 uncultured Rhodobacter sp.
GACAATCCGGTACAAAGCGTTCCTGATATCAGACCGGAAATCAGACCCGCCTCGCTAGAGGTCACCCTGCCACCCGAAGATCCGGCGACACAGGCCAACACCGCGCCAGAGGTGGAATCCGACACTGACGCCGAAAGTGACGCCGGCACGGACCTTGCCGTTCTTATTTCTCGGACGCCTGTCGTGCGCCCGCGCAACCTCGCGCCCCCCGTCGAGAACAACCAAGGCGCGCGCGAGGAAGAACAGCCCACCGCACCGGTCGCCCCCCCTGCCCCGAATGTGGCCGCCGCCATCGTGCCTAATGTGCCAGCCCGCGCCTCAGTCGCCAAAGCCGCAACAGAACGCAACGCGATCAACCTCAGCCGCGTCAACCTGATCGGCGTCTATGGCTCTTCCAGCGACCGCCGCGCCCTGATCCGCCTGAAATCAGGCCGTTATGTCAAGGTCGAGGTGGGGGATCGCGTCGATGGGGGCAGGGTCTCGGCCATTAGTGACGATGAACTGCTCTACGTCAAAGGTGGGCGCAACATCACTCTGCAAATGCCAAAGGGCTAGGCCGCACCACCCGGACCAAACGCAAAAAGGCGCGAGCATACCTGCCAGCGCCTTTCCGTGTCCGTTCATCTTGGCAAAAATACTCAATCCGGCATCGAAACCATCACAGACCCAAATGCGTAAAGCCCATCAGGCCGCGTCGTCGTCCAACACCCCGCGCGCGATCTGATCGGCCTCGAACGACTCAAACAACGCCTTGAAGTTCCCCTCGCCAAAGCCGTCATCCCCCTTGCGCTGGATGAACTCGAAAAAGATCGGCCCGACGACCGTTCTCGAAAAGATCTGCAACAGAATACGGGTCTCACCACCATCCATTACACCCTCGCCGTCGATCAGAATGCCATGTTTCATCATCCGGTCCAGCGGCTCGTCATGCCCCACGACCCGGTCCGTGCTGAGGCCGTAATAGGCCTCTGGCGGCTTGGGCATGAACCGAATGCCGCGCTCTGCAATCTCGTCAGTCGCCGCATATAGATCGCGGGCGCCCACGGCGATATGTTGGATGCCTTCGCCATTGTAGCGCTTGAGATATTCGACGATCTGTCCCTTTTCGCCACGATCCTCGTTGATCGGAATGCGAATACGCCCGCAGGGCGACGTGAGCGCGCGACTGAAAAGCCCCGTAAACTTGCCCGCAATATCAAAAAATCGGATTTCACGGAAATTGAACAGCTTGCTGTAAAAGGCAAACCAGACGTCCATATTGCCCTTGTGAACATTATGGGTCAGATGATCGAGGTAGTAAAAACCGACCCCCTCCGGATGCGCCTTGGCGATCCAGTTGAACTCTGCGTTATAGGGCGAGGTGTCAAAATAATCCTCGATGAAATAGATCAGCGAGCCGCCAATCCCCTCGATCGCGGGCACATCCATGGTCTTATCCGCGCCGGTATAAGGTTTCGCACCCTGGCTCACCGCATGATCGAACGCGTGCTGCGCATCCACCACGCGCCAGGCCATCGAGGGGCAGCACGGCCCGTGTTCCTGCACAAAGCGCATCGCCATACTGCCCGGCTCGGCGTTGATCACATAGGTGATGTCGCCCTGCTGCCATAGCTCGATCGCCTTGCTCTTATGGGTCGCCGTGTGCTGATACCCCATTCTGGTGAACAGCGCGCGCAGCTCTTGCGGCTCGGGATGGGCAAATTCAACAAATTCAAACCCGTCAGTGCCAGCGGGGTTGGCCTGCGAAATAACGGCTTTGGGGGCATCATGCGGAAACGGACCCATTGGACTCTCCTCTGTCTGGCCTCTGTCTGGCCTCTGTCTGAAATTTGGCTCAGTTTAAGGGCCCCGGCACCAGAGATGTGCGCATTATTGCGTATCTTTCACCATCTCAATGCGTGGTATTGACAAAAATTCGATAAACACCGCAATACTGTCGCATGGAACTGGATGATACTGACAAACGCCTGCTATCCGCCCTGCAAAAAAATGCCCATATGACGGCAGAGCAATTGGGCGAGACCCTGAACCTTTCCCCCAGTCAGGCCGGGCGGCGGCGCCAACGGCTTGAGGCGGCGGGGTTCATCCTTGGCTACGCGGCAAAACTGGCGCCAGACCGCCTTGGGCTGGGCGTGCAGGCCTTTGTGCAAGTGCAGATGGCCACTCATTCGCCTGACAAAGTCGCCACTTTCGCGCGCGTCGTGCAGGCGCATCCCAATATCATAAGCGCCTGGACCCTGACCGGAGAGGCGGATTACCTGCTGCGCGTCTACACTCAGGATCTTGCTGCGTTGAACGTGCTCATCCATCACACCCTGCTGCCCCACCCCGCCGTCGCGCGGGTGCAAAGCCAGATCGTGATGGACCAGTTCAAACCAGACGCGCCCCTGCCGACCTGACGGCCACAACCGGCATGTCTTAGGCGGTGCAGTTGGATTTCAAGGACTTGAGGGCAGCGTCGAAATCGAATTGCGTCTATCCCTCACTCACTCCGGCCTCGGCAAAGGTCGACATCCCCGAATGACAGGCCACAGCCCCTTGCAGAACGCCAATCGCCAGCGCCCCACCAGACCCCTCGCCCAGACGCAAGCCCAACGACAGCAAGGGCTCTTTGCCAATCGCCTGCAACAATTGCCCATGGGCCGCCTCGGCAGAGACATGCCCTGCGACGCAATGATCCAGCGCGCCCTTCCGGGTGAATTCCAGAACAGAGGCCGCCGCGGTGCAGATAAACCCATCCAGAATTACAGGAATCCGCAGGATGCGCGCCCGCAGGATCGCGCCGGTCATCGCCGCCAATTCACGCCCCCCCAGACAGCGCAGCACCTCTAGCGGATCCCCAAGCCCGCTTGCGTGCCGCGTTAGAGCGTCGTCCACCACCTGCGCCTTCAGCGTCAACCCTGCATCATCCACACCCGTACCACGCCCGACCCAATGAGCGCCTGTGCCACCGCACAACGCCGCACTGATAGCAGCAGCCGAAGTCGTGTTGCCGATGCCCATCTCGCCGACAACCAAGAGGTCACTGGCCGCGTCCACAGCCATCCAGCCAGTCGTCAATGCCTCGACCACTTCGGCCTCGCTCATGGCGGGCCCGGCGGTGAAATCGGCGGTAGGGTCGTCCAGACGCAGCGCATGAACATCCATCCGCGCGCCAAAGCATGTCGCAAGCTGGTTGATCGCCGCCCCGCCTGCCTGAAAATTTGCCACCATCTGCACCGTTACCTCGGGCGGGAAGGCAGAGACCCCGCGTGCAGCGACCCCATGGTTTCCGGCAAAGACAATCACTTGCGGGGCCTCTATCACCGGACGCGCTGTGCCGCGCCAACCTGCATACCAGATCGCCAGATCCTCCAGCCGCCCCAAAGCCGCGGGGGGTTTGGTCAACTGAGTGTTCCGCTCTGCCGCGTTTGCCAATGCGGCACCATCGGGCGCGGGAAGGTCAGACATAAGCGCGCGGAAGGCGGCAAGATCGGCGGGTTGGGTCATAAATCTAACGTCCTCATTGCGTGTCTGGCCCAATGGCTCTATCGCTTTGGGCCTCGCTGCAACAGCCCTTTTGAGCCGCTCTGATGCCTGATCGCGACACACTCATCCGCCCTTTGATCCGTGCCGGAGATATCCGCGCCGCCCTTGGCCTGCTGACCCGTCTGCCCCTGCGCCTGAGCGAGGTCGATCTCGCCCGTGGGGCCGCAGCGGCATGGGCCTATCCGCTGGCGGGGCTTGTGGTCGGGCTGATCGCGGGACTTGTTGCGCTGGCAGCCGGATGGCTGGGCCTGCCCCCCGCGATCACTGCCGGGCTGGTGTTGGCCAGCATGGTGATCATCACCGGCGCGCTGCATGAAGATGGGCTGGCCGACAGTGCCGACGGGCTGTGGGGCGGCTGGGATCCGATACGTCGGTTAGAGATTATGAAGGACAGCCACATCGGCAGCTATGGCGTGATTGCGCTGGTGCTGTCGCTGGGGCTTCGGTGGGTCGCGCTAAGCGGTCTCGGCACGCTGGGGCAGGTCGACCTGATCTATGCTCTGCTGGTCGCGGCGACTCTGTCGCGCGCGCCTATGGTGGTGGTGATGTACGCCCTGCCCCATGCGCGCCGTGGCGGTCTGTCGGCCCGCGTTGGCCGCCCTCATCGGGCATCCGCCGCCTTGGCAGTGGCTGTGGCCTGCGCTGTGGGAGTGGTGTTTCTGGGGCTTGGTCTGGCGGGTCTGATCGTGATGCTTACACTGACCACCTTTGCCATCATCCTGATTGCCAAGGCAAAAATCAACGGACAGACCGGGGATATTCTGGGGGCGACGCAACAGATCAGCGAGGTTGCGATCCTGTGCGCCTTGGTCTCTTTGGCGGGGTAAAAGCGGCACGTGGCCGCACGGCTTTGGTGCCCATGTAAGGCACATTGGATCTGATCCAGCCGCAGAACCCGATCGCAGAACCGGCTCAACGAAAAACCGCCGCTCCGGGAAGGAACGGCGGTTTGTTTTTAGCAAGCACCCTTTAGGCGGCGCGGGTCACCAGCACATCGCCGACCTGACGCTGGGCGGCGATTTCGTCAGAGCCAGAGACAGCCGCAACTTCGCGGGTCAGGCGTTCCAGAGCAGCCTCGTAAAGCTGGCGTTCGGAATAGCTTTGCTCGCGCTGATCGTCGGTGCGGTGCAAGTCGCGCACGACCTCTGCGATCGCGATCAGGTCGCCAGAGTTGATCTTTTGCTCGTATTCCTGCGCGCGGCGCGACCACATGGCCCGCTTGACCTTGGCCTTGCCCTTGAGCGTGCCCATGGCGCGGGTCACGACCTCAGGTGAGGACAAAGAGCGCATCCCGACCTCGGTCGCCTTGTGGGTTGGCACCCGCAAGGTCATTTTGTCTTTTTCAAAAGAAATCACGAAAAGTTCCAGAGAAAATCCTGCAACCTCTTGTTCCTCAATAGAAATGATCTTACCAACCCCATGGGCTGGGTAGACCACAAATTCATTCGGGCGAAAATCAAGCTTCTTCGTTTTGCTCATAAAGCATCCTTCCTCGGCAGCCCCCACGGGACAAAAAGCGCACCAACAGAGCCTGAATGCCCCCAGCATCAAGACCCAGAACAGCGCCAGACAAGACGGCCTTCAGGGCAAGGGCCTGAAGACAGCGTCAGGTTTCCAGCGGTTGTATGTAATTAGTATACCAAAAAAATCGACCGAATCAAAGTGCTGCTGCGACACCGCATGATAATTCGACCTGTTTTCAGGCGATTACATGCGATTTCAGGCTGATTACAGCCTATTGGACTGACCGTTGACGGGTTGGCGGTCGGGTGTCGATAGAATCAGCGCGACTCAGCCGCCTTCACCCGCGGCCTCAGAGAAATACTTTTCGAGTTTCCCGGTCTCGCCGTCGCGTTCTTCGGCGTCGGGCAGCGGGTCTTTCTTGGTGATGATGACCGGCCAGAGTTCGGAATACTTGCGGTTGAACTCGACCCATTTTTCTGTGTCGGGCTCTGTATCGGGCAGGATCGCCTCGGCGGGGCATTCCGGCTCGCAGACGCCGCAGTCGATACATTCGTCCGGGTGGATCACCAACATGTTCTCGCCCTCGTAAAAGCAATCCACGGGGCACACCTCGACGCAGTCGGTGTATTTGCAGGCGATACAATTGTCGTTGACGATATAGGTCATGCAGGCTCTCAGAGAAACAGGGTCGAGGAACTTGCTAAATCAGCCAAAGCGATCATTCAAGGGAAGACGACCGATCTGCCATCAAGTCGCGGCGATCTTTCTTGGTCGGGCGGCCACCTTTGCGTGCCTCGGGGGCGGATGCATCTTTTTCCACCACGGGTGTCAGGTCATCATAGAGGGTCTGCGCCTCTGGGGCCGGACCGCGCCGGGTGCCGGGGGCGAGGATACGCACCACGCGGATCAGGTCGGCTTGGGGAAAGGTCAGCGTGTCGCCGGGGCCAACCGCATGAGACGCCTTGGACACCCGCGTGCCATTGACCCGCACATGCGAGTCGGTGACCAGTTTCGCCGCCAGCCCACGCGTTTTGAAAAACCGCGCGAACCACAGCCATTTATCAAGGCGGATGGTTTCGCGCGGCGCGGTCAAGTCAGTTTTTCGTCTTCAAACCCATCAGAGCCGCCGCAAAGGGATTGTCGGGGTCGATGGCTTTTTCTTTGCGGGGGGGCCGGGCCTCGAATTTTTTACTCTCGGGCGCGGGTTTGGGGCCACGTTTTGGCTTTGGTTTGCCACGCGGCTTTGGCTTTTGATTGGCTCGCGGGTTCTCTGGTTTGCGCGCGAAACCGCCCCATGTGAAGGTATAGAACACCTCCATCTCGACGGGGGCTGCATCGGTGGCACTCTCTGGTGTGCCCTCTGCAGCAACTTCTATGGCATCGGCGACAGTTTCGGTCTCTGTCTCGCCAGTCGTGTCTGTGACAGCCTCCGGTCCAGTCTCTGGCGCAACCTCTGCTGACAGCGGCTCTGACGGGTCCTCTGACGCGGGCGTTTCAACCTTGGGTGCCTCGGCCACAACGGGGGCCGGTTTCATCTTGGCCCGCTCGCCCTTGACGGCCGCATAGCCAAGGCCCTGCATCAGATCGGCGAATTGTTCCAGCGTCATGCCGGTGATCGAGAGCATATCCGGCTTGGCCTCGAACCCGGCGCGGCTGTTTTCGGCCCGCAGCAGGTCGGCCAGACGTTCCAGCATGTCGATGCGGATCGCCCGTTCGCCAGCGGCGCGATATCCCGACATCAGGTGGAACAACTCTGGCGCATCTTTCAGCGACGGAATTGTCACCAGACCCGGAGGCGGGCTTTCGGGAAATTCCTGTAGATTTGTCGCCAGCGACCACAGCACCAGACGCAGGCGGGTGGGCGCAGGTTTCAGCAGCAGCGGCATGAAGACGGTGAATTGACCAAAGCGGATGCCATGTTTGCGCAGCGCGCCACGGGCGTCCTGATCGAGATCCTTGACCTCGCTCGCCACGGCCTCGCGGCTGAGCACGCCCAGACCCTCGACCATGCGAAAGGCAAAGCCACGGGCAAGCCCGGTCAACGCCTCGTCGCGCTGCATCGCCAAAAGCGGTTCAAACAGCATTGCAACCTTGCGGTCGATGAAATGTTGCAGACGCCGCTGGACCTTCTGGGCCACCTCTTCGCCGGCTTCTTCGTCCACAAAGGCCTGCACCTGCGGTTTGAGCGGTTCAGCGCCTGCCACCAGCTTGCCGATGGCATGTTCGCCCCACATCAACCCGCCCTGATCGGTAAAATCGATCTCTGTATCGGGCGAATTATAGAATCGGTCTGCGCGCAGATGAAACTCTGGTCGCAACGCTTGCAAAGACGCCTGACGCAGAGTCTTGGCCTCATCCGGCGAGGCCGAACTGTCCTGACGAAAACGGAATCCGTCAAGTTTTCCTACGAATTGACCCTCTACGGTCACTTCGCCCTTCTCATTCACTTCGGCCAACATGGCCTCCTTCTGTTTGAGCCGCCGCAACAACACCGAGGTGCGCCGGTCCACAAATCTTTGCGTTAAGGCGCCATGCAGCGCATCTGACAGGCGGTCTTCTACAGCGCGCGTGGTGTTACGCCAATGACTTTCGTCATCAACCCAGCCTTTGCGCTGCGCGACATAGGTCCATGTGCGGATATATGCCAACCTTTTTGACAGGGCATCGATATCCCCGTCGGTGCGGTCGATCCGCTTTATCTGCTGTGCCAGCCAGTCGTCCCCGACCCTACCATATTCCTGCAGAGAACAGAAGATTTGGTTCAGCAAATTCGCATGTTCCGCATGGCTGATCCCGCGAAAATCGGGGATGCGGCAGACATCCCAAAGCAGTTTGATGCTTTTCGCGTGGGTCGTGCGCTGGTGGATTTCCGGCAGCGCAGTCAGGGTTTTCAGTGCCATCAGGTCATCAGATTCGCGCGCGCGCACCAGCCACTCGTCCTCTGGGGCGGCCTCAAGCGAACGGATCAGCGCGTCCGTCGTGCCAAATTCCAGCCGTGCGTTGCGCCATTGCAGCTTTTTGACCGGGGTAAAGCGGTTGGCCGTGATCGCCTCTGCCAGCCCGTCATCCATCACGGCAGCCTCGCCGGTGATGCCAAAGGTGCCGTTGTTCATGTGCCGCCCGGCGCGCCCGGCGATTTGCGCCAGTTCATTTGGCGCAAGCGGGCGCATGCGCCGCCCATCGAATTTCGTAAGCGAGCTAAAGGCCACATGGTTTATATCAAGGTTCAGTCCCATCCCGATGGCATCCGTTGCCACCAGATAATCGACCTCGCCGTTCTGATACATTTCCACCTGAGCATTGCGGGTGCGCGGGGACAGTGCGCCCATGACCACTGCTGCCCCGCCTTTTTGACGGCGCAGCAGTTCGGCAACCGCATAAACCGAGTCAACCGAGAACCCGACAATGGCAGAGCGCGGCTGCATCCGGCTGATTTTCTTGGCACCCGTATAGGTCAGGGTCGAAAACCGTTCACGGCGCACGAACTGCGCGTTCGGCACATTGGCGGCAATCGCGCTGCGCATAGTGTCCGCGCCCAGAAACAGCGTCTCGTGCAGGCCGCGCGCGCGCAGCAGGCGGTCGGTAAAGACGTGCCCCCGTTCGGGATCGGCGCATAACTGGATCTCGTCGATGGCCAGAAAATCGGTGCCCATCCCCTCTGGCATGGCCTCGACGGTGCAGACCCAATAGGCGGTGCGGTCGGGAACGATGCGTTCCTCTCCTGTCACCAATGCAACGACCGAGGGGCCGCGAATCGCGACGATCCGGTCATAGACCTCGCGCGCCAAAAGGCGCAGCGGCAAGCCGATGATGCCCGTTCTATGACCCAACATGCGTTCAATCGCATAATGGGTCTTGCCGGTATTTGTCGGGCCAAGAACCGCGATGATCCGGCCAGTTTCACTGGACATAGAGGCGACTTTCAACTGCTCAGAACCGAGGTAATGCCCCCAGCCGCCAGTGACAAGGCCAGAGCTGTGGTATTCTCTTACCGTATGCACACCTTATACGAATATAAGGTTAACCCGTTTCGCGCGCGAATCATGCTCCGCTCTGGCCAGATGCCGTTCTGGCCCGATCAGGCGCACAACATCGCTCGAACAGCCGTTGTCGCAGAAGTTATAGCTCTTGTTCGCCGTTCAGCCGCCCCAGCGCCTCGAGCGCCTGTTGGATCTCTTCCCGGTGGGGATGCAACGCTTGCACCATCTGCCACGCCTTCAAAGAGTCGCGCGTCATGCCCACATCCTGCAAGATCACCGCCAAGCCGGTTAGCGCCCCGAAATGGCGCGGGTTCAACGACAAGGCGTGGCTGATGTCCTCCATCGCGGGACCGTATAGCTTTTGGTGGAAATACGCCGTCGCCCGCGCGTTCCAGCCCTCTGCAAAGTCTGGCGCATGATCTGTCAGAGCCGTCAGATGCTCTATCGCCTTGTCGTATTCCTTGGCCTCAAGCGCCTTTTCCCCGCGCTGCAACAAGAGATCCATTGCGGCAGAGCCGGATTTCGACCATTCATTTCGAATCTGACGCTCGACCTGTCGCCAGTTCTGCGTCTCGGGGTTCGCCAATTGATCCAGCAGCTCGTCCAGATCGCTTGATTGCGCCACAGCAGGCGCGCAAACAAAGACCAGCGCCGCCGTTAACGGCAAAGCCACCAAGGTCTGTTTGAAAAGGGTTGCAAAAGCTTTCATAAGGATAAGTGTAGCAGGCTCGCATCCGATTGCGAGAGTCCAGATGTGAAAAATGATCACAAAGACAGGAGCATGAGATGAGCGATGTGATAGAGGCGGCAGTGACGGCCCTGAACGCCAAAATTGTAGGCCGTTACGATGGCGTGGCCAAATTCGTTCTGACCGGCGAGGGCGCGATCATGCTGGACGGCGACGGCGCGCGCGCGGGCGACGAAGAGGCCGATGTGACGCTGACCGCCGATCCAGAGGTGTTTCAGGACATTATCAGCGGCGATCTGAACCCCACCTCTGCCTTTATGCAAGGCAAGCTGTCCGTCGATGGCGATATGGGCAAGGCCATGGGGCTGGCGTCGGTTCTGGCCTGACATGACCGCCCCGGCCCCGTTTTTCCACGACATCGCTCTGGGGTCGCCTGCGGCTTATGCCGTCTGGGCACGGACCTCTGACGACGTGCGCCTGCGGATTGCCATTTGGCCAGAGGTGACGGCACCTACAGTCAAGGGCACCATTCTGATCTTGCCCGGACGCACGGAATTCGTTGAAAAATATGGGCTGGTGGCGGCGGACCTTGCCGCGCGCGGCTATACGAGCATGGCGATTGACTGGCGCTGTCAGGGGGCCTCTGACCGGCTTCTGGACAACCCTCTGACCGGCCATGTGGTGCGGTTTGAGGATTATCAAAAGGACGTCGCTGCCTTGCTAGAGGTCGCACAGGGCACCGATCTGCCCCGGCCTTTTTACCTGCTGGCGCATTCCATGGGCGGGCCGATTGCGTTTCGCGCCATGGCCAATGGCCTGCCGGTCAAGGCCGCCGTGCTGACTGCGCCGATGTGGGGCATCAAGATGGCACCACATCTGCGCCCGATTGCGTGGGGTCTGGGATGGGCCGCGCAAACCTTTGGCTTTTCACATCTTTTCACCCCCGGCACCCGCAAAGCTGCCTATGTGGGCATCGAGCCGTTCGAGGGTAATTCGCTGACCAGCGACCCGGATATATACGCTTATATGAAGCGCCAGCTAGCCGCGCAGCCCCAGTTTGGGCTGGGCGGGCCCAGCCTGCAATGGCTGTATGCCTCGCTGCAAGAGTTGCGCCGCCAAGCCCGCGAACCTGCACCGCCCTTTCCGACGCTGACCTTTCTGGGCAGCGATGAGGACGTGGTGCAACCCGGCCCGATCCACCACCGGATGCAAAACTGGCCACAGGGGCGGCTGGACATCATCCAAGGCGGACGCCATGAAGTGTTAATGGAAACCCCCGCCATTCGCGCAGAGGTCTTTGACAAAATCGCCGCCCATTTCGCGGCCCATCCCTGACCCACAACCCCGCCTCAAAAGGACACCCACAGCATGGCCATCAAGACCGCAATCATCGGATTAGGCATCATGGGACGCCGGATGCTGGACCATATGGTCCGCCACCCCGACTATGAGGTGACGGCGATCTGGGACCCGGACTCCGAGGCTTGCGCCCTTGCCCAAGCCCTTGCACCCAAAGCTCAAATCACCGACAGTGCCGAGGCCGCATGGGCCGACGCCGATCTGGTCTATCTCGCCTGTCCGCCCGTCCCGCGCAAAGCCTATACGCTGGCCGCCGCATCCGCCGGCAAGGCGATCTTTCTGGAAAAACCCTTGGGCGTCGACATTGCCGAAAGCCGCGACCTGGTTGCGCAGGTCCGCGCCGCTGGCGTGCCCGCCGCGGTAAATTTCACCCAAGCGGCGGGGGCGGCGCTAACCAATGTATTGGCTGCGGCAACAAAGGGGCAATTGGGCGATCTGATCGGCGTCGATATCATCGTGACCTATGCCAACTGGCCGCGCGAATGGCAAAAGGCGGCGGATTGGCTGCGCTTTGCGGATGAGGGCGGGATGACACGCGAAGTGATCTCGCATTTTCTGTTCTTTTCCGAGCGCATCCTTGGCCCGCTGGAATTGATCTGGTCGCGCGCCGATTACCCGGATGACACGCTGTGTGAAACCCATGTGGCCGCGCGGCTGGTCTCTGTCACCGGGTTGCCCGTCACGGTCATGGGCAACGTCGGCGGCGCACAGCCCGACCGACAGGAATTGACCATCAAAGGCGCGAAAACCAGCCGCCGGATCACTGATTTCTACAAAGACGCCGCGTCGGATGGCGGGGAGTTCACCCTTGTGGGCGAAGAGTATCCCGACCCGCGCGCCGTGTCGCTGCGCGCTCAACTGGATGACCTGAAACTGCTGATAGAGGGCAAGCCCAACCGCCTTGCCACATTGGACGAGGCATTGCGGGTGCAGATCCTGATCGAGGGCATATTGGCAGGAAAATGACACATCTTCCCAAGGCATTAAGCGGCGCTGCCTATCAGGACCTGCTGGGCGGGATGACCATCAAGGGTCTGCGTCTGCGCGCCGCCCTGCCACCCCTGCCCCAGCCGCTGAACACCGCCAGCGGGCAGTTGACCCATGCGCCCGTGGTGCTGCTGGACCTGACGACTTCGACCGGGGTCGTCGGCCACAGCTATCTCTTCAGCCCGCGCGCCGACATGCTGCGGCCACTGGTCGCCATCTGCGAGGCGCTTGGCGATCTGGTCAAGGGGCACCCCTGCGATCCGCTTGCGGTCTGCGACACGCTGGAGCAGGCCTTTCTGCTTTTTGGCGGCACCGGCCTTGTCACCATGGCACGCGCAGGGATCGATATGGCGCTGTGGGATGCGCTGGCAAAGGACCGCGGCCAGCCGCTATACCACCTTTTGGGCGGCGAGGATGCGCCTGTGTTGGCCTATGAAAGCTCGGGCCTTGGGCTGTCCACGCCGCAAACCGTAGCAGACGAGGCCGCAGATTATCTGGCGAGTGGCTTTGGTCATATGAAGCTGCGGCTGGGCTATGACACACTGGCCGAGGATGTGCGGGCGGTCACAGCCGTCCGCGAGGTCATTGGCGACACCGGGCTGATGGTCGATTATAATCAGGCGCTTGACTATGAACAGGCGCTGGACCGCTGCCGCGCGCTGGACGATTTCGGCTTGCTCTGGATCGAGGAACCGTTGCACGCCGCTGATCTGGAACAAAGCGCAGAACTGGCCAAAGCCTTGAAAACGCCTCTGCAAATCGGCGAAAATCTGTTCACGCAGTTTGAGGTGCAGCGCGCGATTGCGCTAAGGGCCAGCCGCTATCTGATGCCCGATGTGGTCAAGATCGGCGGCGCGACCCAATGGTTGATCGCCGCCCATGCCGCAGATCAGGCGGGTATTCCCGTTTCCAGCCACCTCTTTCCAGAGATCAGCGCGCATCTGCTGGCCAGCGTGCCCAATCGACATTTTCTGGAATATGCCAATTGGGTCGATGCGGTGCTGGCAGCGCCGGTCTCTCCGGTCAACGGGATGGTCCACCTGCCAGACACCCCCGGAACAGGCATCGCATGGAACGAAGATGCCGTCTCGCGCTATGGAATTGCCCTTTGACCCATCACGCCGCCTCGGACACTTTACACAGGCCGCGCATCACCTCGGCAGCAATCTCGAAAGAGCGGATGCGCTTGGACGGGTCGTGGATCATGCCGGTCAGGATCATCTCGTCCGGCTGATATTTTTCTGCTAGGGCGCGCAGTTGCACCTCGACGGTGACGCGCGATCCTGTCGCCGAGCAGGACAGCGCCTGCTGCACCTGCGCCATGACCTGCGGCGGAATTTCTGCGCTTGGGTCCTGGATCGGGCGGGGTAATTTTCTGGGGCGTCCGGTGCGCAGACGGGCAAAGGCCAGCATTTGCGAAGAACGCAGGAACATCGCCTCTTCATCCGTATCCGCCGCACATACACCGGCGGCCATCATCGCATAGGGCTGCGCCAGCGTGGCCGAGGGGCGGAAAGAGCGACGGTAAATATCCAGCGCCTCCTCTAACATCGCGGGCGCGAAATGCGAGGCAAAGGCATAGGGTAGCCCCAGAATAGCGGCCAATTGAGCGCCATAGAGGCTGGAGCCAAGGATCCAGACCGGCACCTGCGTGCCCTCTCCGGGAATGGCGCGGATGCGCGCGCTGTCGGCAGCGGGTTCGAAAAAGGCGATCAATTCCTGCACGTCTTGAGGAAAGCTGTCGTCTTGGGACATATTGCGGCGCAATGCCCGCGCCGTGGCCATATCACTGCCCGGTGCGCGCCCCAACCCAAGGTCGATGCGTCCGGGGAACAGCGTCGCAAGCGTGCCGAATTGTTCCGCAATAACAAGGGGAGAGTGGTTGGGCAGCATGATTCCCCCGGCCCCCAGCCGCAGCGTCTTGGTCTGCGCCGCCACATGGCCGATGACCACCGAGGTGGCCGCGCTGGCGATTCCGGGCATATTGTGATGCTCGGCCAGCCAATAGCGGTGATATCCTGCCTGTTCAGCGGCTTGCGCCAAGGCAACCGTGTTTTTCAGCGCATCCCCTGCGGTGTGACCTTCGGGGATGGGCGACAGATCGAGGAGCGAAAAGTGATGCATTTGAGGACCTCCGTTAACAAGAAGGTAAGGGTCGCGCGCTAAAAGGCCAAGGGGCACGCGCGCATCGCCCCTTGGCAGAGCGTCCTAATTCTTGGTCAGCCAGTGCTCTGCGGTCATCCCGTGCTCTGCAGTCAGCCCGTGTATCCCGGCGGCATCGGCGCGCGCGCCGTTCAGCATCCAACTGTGTTCAGAGCCGATAAAGAACATGGTCATCCCATATTTGACCCAATCGGCGGCTTTGGCGGCGTTGGGCACAAAGCTCATGTAACACTTGCCCGCCGCCCTCGACGCCTCGCCCGTCTTTTGCAAGGCCGCTTGCAGAACCGGCGCATTCGGATCAGTCACGCCAAACGACACGGCCAGATCGGCAGGGCCGACGAACAGCCCGTCGATGCCCTCGACGGCCGCGATCCCGGCAGCGGCCTCTACCCCCTCTGGCTCTTCGATCTGCGCGATCACCACGGTTTCATTGCGCGATTTTTCAAGCAGATCGGCCATGGTGTTGGTGGTAAACCCGGCCCAGCGGGTCGAGCCAGCATAGCCGCGCCCGTGGTGACCAAATCGGGCGGCCTTTGCTATACCTTCAGCCTTTTCAACGGTGTAGACATGAGGCACGACGATGCCGACGGCGCCGGAATCCATCGCTTGCAGGATGTTTTCCGCCGTCCCGGACCCCACGCGCACCAAGATCGGAAAATCCAGCGCCCGACCGATGGCAAGGCAGGCGTCCATCCGGCCCCGGTCAAAGGGCGCGTGTTCCGCGTCCAGACAGATGAAATCGAGGCCAGACAGGGCCAGCACCTCGATCAATTCCAAAGACGGCGTTTTCAGGAAGGTCCCCGCCAGAAAATCCCCCGCCAGCATTCGTGCGCGAAAGCCTGCTATCTTGCCCGTTGTCATCGTTGTCACTCCCAAAATTTCACGCCAGATTAGGGCGGGACGCCGCGACTGCCAAGCACTCAAACCGCTCGCCAGCGGCGCGTGGCGTTCTATAATGTACGGCATGCCGGACCCTGTCATCAGCTTTACCGAACGCGGGCTTTATTGTGCCGCTGGCGATTTCCACATCGACCCTTGGCGGCCCGTCGCGCGCGCCTTGATCACACATGGCCACGCGGATCACGCGCGTGCGGGGCATGGGCAATATCTGGCAACGGCGACGGCAGCCCCGGTCATGCGGCACCGCCTTGGCAGCATCACGCTGGACACGATCCGCTTTGGCGAGACGCGTCAGATCGGCGGCGCGTTGGTGTCATTTCACCCGGCGGGTCATGTGCCCGGTTCGGCGCAGATCCGCGTTGAGGTGGCGGGCGAGGTCTGGGTGGCCTCGGGCGATTACAAGGTCGAGGATGACGGGCTGTCAGAGCCTTTTGAGCCGGTGAAATGCCACGCCTTTATCACCGAAAGTACCTTTGGCCTGCCGGTGTTTTCGTGGGATCCCCAGCCCGACGTCATGGATCAGATCAACGGCTGGTGGGCGTCCTGTGTGGCCGAGGGGCGCACGCCGGTTCTGGGGGCTTACGCTTTGGGCAAGGCGCAACGGATCCTGACGCATCTGGACACATCCATCGGTCCGATCCTGACGCATGGCGCCATTGAGGCCACGAATGAAGTCATGCGTGCTCAGGGGGTTAGCTTGCCCGATACGATACGGGTTGTGGCAGATACCAAGATCAAGGACCACCCCGGCGCACTGGTGCTGTCGACGCCGTCTGGGCTGGGATCGCCGTGGATGAAACGTTTTGGCGCCACCTCTACCGCCTTTGCCTCTGGCTGGATGCGGATGCGCGGGGTGCGCCGCAGACGGGCGGCAGATCGCGGTTTTGTCATGTCCGATCACGCCGATTGGGAGGGGTTGAACAGCGCGATAAAAGCCACGGGCGCAGAGCGGATTTTCGTCACCCATGGCTACACCTCGCAGTTCCGTCGCTGGCTGGAACATCAGGGTTATGACGCGCGCATTGTCGAGACCGAATTCGAGGGCGAAAGCCTTGAAACAGCAGAGAAAGAGGCGCTGGAATGAAGGCATTCGCCGCGCTGTTTACCGCATTGGACCAGACCACGCGCACCACCGCCAAGGTCGCAGCTCTGGCCAGCTATTTCGAAACCGCACCAGAGGCGGACCGCCTGTGGACCATCGCGCTGTTTTCGGGGCGACGCCCGAAACGGACGGTGACGACCACCCTGCTGCGCGAATGGGCGGCAGACGTGGCGGGCATCCCGCTGTGGCTGTTTGAGGAAAGCTATCCCATTGTCGGCGATCTGGCCGAAACCATCGCGCTGGTCTTGCCGCCCAACAGGCAGAACAGCCCCCGCAGCCTGAGCGATTGGATCGAAACGATCCGCGCCTTGGCTGGTGTCGATGAGGCCGCGCGCAAGGCCGCGATCTTGGCCGCTTGGGATCAGCTGCCCCCAACAGAGCGCTTTCTTTTCAACAAGTTGATCACAGGTGGCTTTCGCGTCGGGGTCAGTCAAAAGCTGATGACACGCGCGCTGGCCAAGGCGACAGGCATCGCGGAAACCGACCTTGCGCATCGGTTGATGGGGGATTGGACGCCTGAGACGACCGACTATCAGAGGCTGGTCCTGACGCCCGATCCGATGGGTGATCTGTCGCGCCCCTATCCATTTTACCTTGCCTATCAGATCGACGGCGCGCCGCAGGATCTGGGTCCGGTGGGCGACTGGTTTGCAGACTGGAAATGGGACGGGATCCGGGGGCAAGTGGTGCTGCGGGGGGGCGCATATTTCACATGGTCGCGGGGCGAAGAGTTAATGACGGATCGCTTTCCGGAGTTTGCGGGTTTGGTGGATTTTGTGCCGCTCGGAACAGTTCTGGATGGCGAAATTTTGGCATGGCAGGGCGATGCCCCCCTGCCCTTTCAGGCGCTGCAAAAGCGCATCGGGCGCAAGTCCGTGCCCAAGAAACTGCTGGCCGAGGCCCCGGTGATCCTGAAGGCCTATGATCTGCTGGAATGGCAGGGCGAGGATCTGCGCGCGCGACCCTTTTCCGAAAGGCGGGCGCTTTTATCAATCCTTGTCAGCAGCTTACCAGATCACGCCCCCTTGCGCATATCCCCTGAAATCCCTGCAAAGAATTGGAACGATCTGGCCCTTGCGCGGGCCAACTCGCGTCAGATCGGGGCTGAGGGGCTGATGTTGAAACGGCGCGACAGCCCCTACCTTGTAGGACGCAAAAAGGGCGATTGGTGGAAGTGGAAGGTCGATCCGCTCAGCATCGACGCGGTGATGATTTACGCGCAGGCCGGGCACGGGCGGCGGGCCAATCTGTTTACCGATTTCACCTTTGCGGTCTGGAACGGAAACGATTTGGTCCCCTTCACCAAGGCCTATTCCGGCCTGACCGATGCTGAATTTCGCGAGATCTCTGCCTGGGTCAAGAAAAACACGGTCCAGCGCTTTGGCCCCGTGCGATCGGTCACGCCGCATCACGTTTTTGAAATCCATTTCGAAGGGATCCAGCAGAGCCCGCGCCATAAATCCGGCGTCGCGCTGCGCTTTCCCCGGATGAGTCGTTGGCGACAGGATAAACCCGTGCAAGAGGCCAATACACTGGCGGATCTTAAAGAGATGTTAGCGAGTTATGGCTAGCGTCGTGCTGGAGGGGCCCGCCCCTCCAGACCTCCCCGGAATATTTTGACCAAGATGAAAACACAGACGAACAGTGAACCCGCCTTGAAACTTTGACCCCGCAGGGCTTATGTCTTGCAGACATGTTTGAAAGGAAAGTTCATGCGCGACCTGCCTCGTCCTGTGTTTGATGCCAATACCGCAGGTTCCAAGGAGTTTGGCGATCTGCCGGACTGGGATCTGAGCGATCTCTACACGGGCGAGGATGCGCCAGAATTAAAACGGGATATGGACTGGCTGGAAACGGCCTGCGCAACGTTTGCGGCAGATTTCGAAGGCAAACTGGCCGGGCTTGATGCCGAAGGCATGTTGGAATGCGTCGAGCGCCACGAAAAGATCGACATGATCCAGGGGCGCATCATGTCCTTCGCGGGCCTGCGCTATTATCAGATGACAACGGATGCGCATCGCGCGAAATTCATGGCTGATTGTCAGGACAAGATTACGAATTATTCGACGCCGCTGGTGTTCTTTTCGCTGGAAATCAACAGAATAGACGATGCCGCGCTGGACGCGCTGTTTGCCGCCTCTGAGGAGCTGCGCAGATACAAGCCGATCTTTGAACGCCTGCGGGCTTTGCGGCCGCATCAACTGAGCGATGAGATGGAAAGATTCCTGCATGATCAATCAGTTGTGGGAGCCTCTGCGTGGAACAGGCTGTTTGACGAGACCATCGCCGGGCTGACATTTGTCGTCGATGGCGAAGACTATAACATCGAAGGCGTACTCAATTTCCTCTCCGAGCAAGACCGTGACAGCCGCGAGGCTGCCGCGCGTGAACTGACGCGGGTGTTTGGTGAGAACATCAAGATATTCTCTCGTGTTCACAATACCTTGGCCAAGGAAAAAGAGGTCGAGGATCGTTGGCGCAAGATGCCAAGCCCACAAGCGGGTCGCCATCTTGCCAACCATGTTGAACCCGAAGTGGTCGAGGCGTTGCGCAATGCGGTTGTCGCCGCCTACCCCAAGCTAAGCCATCGTTATTACGAGCTAAAACGCAAATGGCTGGGGTTGGAAACCTTGCAGGTGTGGGACCGGAACGCACCGTTGCCGATGGAGGTGGAAAAAACCGTCGATTGGGCCGAGGCCCGCGCGTTGGTACTAGACGCCTACGGCGATTTCGCGCCCGAGATGGCCAATTTGGCAGAGCCGTTTTTTGATAAAGGCTGGATCGATGCGGCCGTAAAACCCGGCAAAGCCCCCGGCGCCTTTGCCCACCCGACTGTCACTGATGTGCATCCTTATGTGATGCTCAACTACCTCGGAAAACCACGTGATGTCATGACCTTAGCCCATGAATTGGGTCACGGCGTACATCAGGTTCTGGCTGCGGGACAGGGTGAGTTGCTGTCGTCAACACCGCTGACCTTGGCCGAAACCGCCAGTGTCTTTGGCGAAATGCTGACCTTCCGAAAATTGTTGGAACGCGCCACGACCCAAGCGGAGCGTAAGATCCTGCTGGCAGGCAAGGTCGAGGATATGATCAACACGGTCGTCCGCCAGATCGCGTTTTATGATTTCGAATGCAAACTGCACGATGCCCGCCGGCGCGGAGAATTGACGCCCGAAGATATCAACGCGCTCTGGATGTCGGTGCAGGGCGAGAGCCTTGGGCCATCCTTTACCTTCATGGAAGGCTACGAAACCTTCTGGGCCTACATCCCGCATTTCGTCCATTCACCCTTTTATGTTTATGCCTATGCCTTTGGCGATGGACTGGTGAATGCGCTTTATGCGGTTTACGAAGAAGGTGATGCAGGCTTTCAAGAGAAATATTTTGACATGCTCAAGGCAGGTGGATCAAAGCACCACTCTGATCTGTTGGCCCCGTTCGGGCTGGATGCCTCTGACCCGAAATTCTGGGACAAGGGCCTGTCGATGATTTCCGGCATGATCGACGAGTTGGAGGCGATGGAAAACTAACCCTTTGAAACATCTGGGGGGCGCATTTTTCGCGCACCCCTTCGTCACTTCAACTGGCTGTCCTTGGATCCCCGCCGATTGATGCCGCCACGCACGTCAAACCGGCCGTCCCGCTCTTGCTGGCAGTCGATGCACAGTTTGACACCGGGCCGCGCCAGTCGTCGCGCTTCGGGGATCTCCTCGCCGCAATCCGCACATTCCGACAGGCTTTCGCCAACGGGCGCCACACGGGCCTTCATCCGAGCCAATTCATCCGCGATCGAGGCTTCGATCTGCTCGCCTACTGCGCCATCTTTTGCCCGGCCGCCTGCCATCAATCTAGATCCGTCCAGGGCCAGGGCTTGACCTCGCTGGCGGCGGTCTGGAACCGGGCCGCTTTGGCGATCCAAATGCCAAGATCAGTGCCAAATTCTGCCAATCTCTCGTTCGGCGCGCCCTTGTTGAGCACCATGATAATGAATTGAACCAGCGTCGCAACGCCCAGCACGGTTTGCGCCAGCGAGATCATGACGGCGATCAGGACCATATGAACAAGCCGCATCAGCAGCCCTTCTTTTTTGCCGTCATCGAATTGTGGCCCATGCATGCGGCCCTCGAATTTCTCTTCATCCGGTGAAGTCATCGACGCCTCCTAGGTTTGCTGTTCAGCGGCAAAGGCCATGTCGATCATCGCCTGTGTGCCGCGACTGAATTCCAGCGGACAGGGATAGGGAACCCCATCGCGCAGGGATTTACCGAAATTTTGCACTTGTTCGACATAGTGGTTCACGCTGGGCCAGCGGAAATGTTCGACCCGCAGTCCACCCCGCTCGATCGTCAATTCCGCAGCCCCAAAGACATTGGCGTTGAAGGGGCACGTCATCCGGATCACTCCGGTTTGACCATGAAACACCATTTCCTGACGCGGAAACATACGCATCGAGGTGATCGAGCTATAACGGAAACTTGGAAAATCTGCGGTCACATGCGCAAACACATCCACACCGTTTTCCCGCCGGATGCTGGATTGTACCGCAACGGGTTCTTCTCCGGTGACAAAACGCGCCGAACCAAATGTGTAAACGCCAATGTCCGGCAACGAGCCACCACCGGTTTCAGGCCTGTTGCGAATGTTGTCGAGCGCGGACCGATTGTCGTAACTGAACACCCCATCCACCAGAACCAAGGGGCCAATCGCGCCCGATTGCACAAGGTCGCGCGCCTTTTGCCATTGGGGGTGATGCACGATCATATAGGCCTCTGCTGCCAACGATCCGGTTTCATCGCGCTTGGCAATCACTGCATCATAGCCGCTGGCCTGCATCGCCAGAGGTTTTTCAACCAAAACCGGCTTGCCCGCATCAAGCGTTTTCAGCGCCCATTCCACATGCAAATGGTTTGGCAAAGGGACATAAATCGCGTCAATCGCAGGATCTGCCAGCAATGCATCATAGCTATCATGAATGCGCAGATCCGGCTGAAAGGATTGAAATCCCGCCGCTTTTTGCAGAGACGATGTGGCGAGCGCAGAAAATGTCTCCCCTTCTGCGGCGTGAATGGCGCGCGCCATATGTTCACGGGCGAAATTCGCCGCCCCAAGCACGCCCCAGCGGATCGGATCGCTCATTTTTGTTCTCCCGAAACCAAATCGATAGGCCCAACCTACCCGCCACCGCAACAGGTGCAAGGTTGATGCGCAAACTTCGCCCTTTGGCTTCTTCTGTTTTCAAATATCATGGGGGGTTGCCCAAGAGGAAACCGTGCAGCGCCCCCAACCGCACAACGTGCCAAAAAGATGTGCCAAAGGTACTCAATTCAATAAAAATCTCCCGCGATAACAGTGATTGCGGGAGACCTGAGAGGATCAGCGGGCGAAGACCGGGTCAAGGTATCGCACGTTTATGCAGTCGCGAGCAGGCCTTTGTCACGGGCGAGGTCCTGCATCTTTTTTTGCAGTTTTTCAAAGGCCCGGACTTCGATTTGGCGAATGCGTTCGCGGCTTACGCCATATTGCTCACTGAGCTCTTCCAGCGTCACGGCCTGATCCTGCAGGCGGCGCTGGGTCAGGATGTCCTGCTCGCGCTCATTAAGCACAGTCAGCGCATCGGCCAATAATTCTCGCCGCACAGTCAACTCGTCGCGCGCCTCGTAATCGGCAGCCTGATTGGCATCTTCGTCTTCCAGCCAATCCTGCCATTCCATCGTGCCTTCGCCCTCGGACCCGACCATGGCGTTCAGCGATGCGTCGCCCCCCGACATGCGCCGGTTCATCGAGATCACCTCCGCCTCTGTCACACCGAGATCGGTTGCGATTTTCTTGACCTTGTCCGGGTGCAGGTCGCCGTCCTCCATCGCGCCGATGCGGGCCTTGGCCTTGCGCAGATTAAAGAACAGTTTCTTTTGCGCGCTGGTCGTACCCAGTTTCACAAGGCTCCACGAGCGCAGCACATATTCCTGAATAGAGGCGCGAATCCACCACATGGCGTAGGTCGCAAGGCGAAAGCCTTTTTCGGGGTCGAATTTCTTGACCGCCTGCATCAGGCCCACGTTGGCCTCTGACACGACCTCTGCCTGTGGCAAGCCATAGCCGCGATAGCCCATGGCGATCTTGGCCGCGAGGCGCAGGTGGGAAGTCACCAGCTTATGAGCGGCACCGCTGTCTTCGCGTTCTACCCAAGCTTTGGCGAGCATGTATTCTTCTTCCGGCTCCAGCATGGGAAATTTACGAATTTCCTGTAGATACCGATTTAGGCCACCTTCCGGTGTCGGGGCAGGAAGATTTGCATAGTTTGCCATTTTTGGTCCCTCTCCAGTGCAATGTTGCACCTGTTAACATACATTTAGGAACAGTGTTTGGGGTCTTCAAGATCTGTGCCTTCATGTTTTCTTAAACAGCAGATGTGGATGTTTCCGTCGAAATTCCAGAAATGCTTCACTGTTTCACGCTGTCGTGTCAGCCGGTGAGCCACCGAGAGCCGCGATCAATTCCGCCATATCGGCAGGGATATCGGCCTCAAACCTTAAGAAATCGTTAGAAACGGGATGAAAAAAGCCCAAAACAGCCGCATGAA